>CALGGN010000332.1 GCA_937915915.1 uncultured Selenomonas sp.
ATCCCCAATCCCCAATCCCCAATCCCCAATCCCCAATCCCCAATCCCCATAATCTTTCTCTAATTTTAATGATTCTAAAAAAAATAATTATTATATTTATAATATTAATTTTATAATAAATTAGTTAATACCCATTAATAGTTTTATTTCCTTTATTGATTTTATAGTTAGCATAATTGAAACCTCCCATTCCGCAGCTGTTTACCTTAAGATTGATAAGCTGCATATTGCCACCTGTCTTTTTCAAAATATTTCTTTATTACATTTTAATGCCTCGATAAGATGTTGTAAATGATAAATGATACTTAGCGATAGATTTCCAAGGAAACGCTGAATGAATCAGTGTTTCCCTAAAAAGCAGAAAAGGACCATCCCCCGAAGAGGATAGCCCTCATAAATCGTAAATATTAACGCTTCATGTTGATGACGGTTTCCAAAAGTTCATCGCTCACCGTGATGATCTTGGAATTGGACTGGAAGCCGCGCTGGGTGATAATCATATCCGAGAATTCATTGGCAATATCCACATTGGACATCTCCAAGGCCGAGCCGGTGATGGTCACGCCCAAATCGCCCGCCGTCTTGATATTCGCCGTCCCGGAGTTGGTGGATTCCTGATAGAGGCTGTTGCCCGTCTTGGTCAGACCGGTGGCATTGTTGAACTGCGCAATCGCAATCTGCGCTTCGGCCTGCTTGACGCCATTGGTATAGGTACCGGTAATGACACCCGAAGAGTCAATGGATACGCTTGACAGCCTGCCGGCCGCATACCCGTCTGCGGACGCACTGACCGTATTGGAACCCGCATACTGCGTGACATCGGCAAAGGACAAGACCGATATCGTCTGCGGAGACACAACACCGGCGCCTCCCGGCGAAGGGGTGTACTCAAGTTTCAATTCCCCAATATTCGACGTGTCCGGATCATAGGCTCCTGTCGTAGTGAACCGGATGGTTGTGGAAGTAAGCGTCGGCGTGATGACCGTCCCATCGGCGGCAACAAGCGTGGTATCGATGGTGGTGCCTGACTTCAGGGTGGGCGCTATCACGGCAGTCCAAGTATTGCCTGTCCCCGGATTCTTCTCCGTTATTTCCAACAGAATCGGAATCGAATGGGATGTCCCCAAGCTATCATAGATGGTTGCCGTTGTCGTAATCGGCATGCTGTGCCCGCTGACATAGGAACCACTGGTCACGGTCTGCGTCGTTCCGTCGCTGAATTTCAAGGTGACTGCACTGGACGCTGTTGCCACCTGTCTGCCTTCCACGGTTATTCCGCCGGTGACAGATGTGAGCATCAGCGAGTCGGAATCGAGGTTATTCGCATAGGTGATCGTTCCCGTTGCCTGCGCCGCCATCGACTTTCCTGAGGGAATATTGATGTTCGTCACAGCGCCGGTCGTATTCACTGCGCCATTCTCGCCCATCCAGCCCTGCACGAAGAGACCGCTGCCCGGCATGACATAGTTGCCCTCCGCATCAAACTCGAATGCGCCATTCCTCGTATAATAGGTCTGGATTCCCTGCTTCACCACGAAAAGACCGTTGCCGGACAGACAAAGATCCGTGTTCTTGCCCGTGGACTGCACAGACCCATCCGTGAAAATCATGTCAATGCTGGAGACATTCGACCCCAGACCAATCTGCTTTGGGTTCGTACCGCCCAAATTGTCTGTCGGCGCAGCCGCACCGGAGGTTGTCTGGGAAAGGGCATCCGCAAAAGTCGTACGGCTGGACTTGAAGCCCGTGGTATTGACGTTTGCGATATTGTTGCCGATAACATCCATACGTGTCTGGTGACCTTTCAGTCCGGAAACACCGGAAAAAAGAGAACGCATCATAATGAAATCATCCTTTCATAATGATGCAGCAATCTGCGAGCCGTATCAGTCGGTCAACGGCTCAAGCTTTCCCGTAGGTCCAAGCTCAAATAATTGCTGCACTATCGATATTGGTAAAAATATTGTCTCTTGCACTCATGCCATCCATGGCGGTAATCACTTTCTTGTTTGCCACACTCACTACCAGAGCAACATTGTTGAGGTAAATCAACGATTCTCTTGCACCCTTCTGCGCCATTCTCTCAACGGTATCATCCAGCTTGGTGAGATCCTGCTGGGTGAATGTCAGATTTCTCTCTTGCAGCCTTGTCATCGCGTGCTGCGAGAAACTGACCTTCTTTTCCTCTGCACTCAATACATCCGCAAAGGATGCACTGACCCGTCTGGCGTGAGATGCCTTGCCCTGCGACTGCAAGACGTGATTGTCGATTGGCATGAGCGGCTGTGCGTGAAAGTATAGCCTGCTGTCAGCCATGTTCCCTGTCCTCCTCAATTGAGGGCGCGTCCCTGCGCCCTGCTGCACTTATCCGTTCAAATCCTCGCCTACAAGAGTAACCTCGCTGATAGGCACCTGATAGGTCTTGCCGTCTGCCTCTGCGATGATGGAAGGAGAGCCGTCCGTAATGCTCACGCCCTTGACCTTCCCCTCATAGCTTGCGGTATTCACGACCTGATTGCCGTTCTCGTCCGCGCTTGCTGTCTCCGTGATCCACTGCACATCTTGCCCAATCATGCCGCTGAGCTGCCCGACCAGAACAGAAGTATCGATATTGCTCACGATGCTGGACAAGCTCGCAAGATTGTCTGCCACATTCGTCATCTGCTCCAGCGAAGAGAACTGCGCCAGTTGCGCAAGATATTCCCCGTTGTCCTGGGGATCAAGCGGATCCTGATTCTGCATCTGCGTGACCAAAAGCGTCAGAAATGCATCTTTTCCCAAGGTACTATTTACATTCGTGGCCTTATTGGCTGTCTGCGAAGCCGCATAGGATGCCGCATCGTAGGTTGTACCGTCTACCGTAATGGTATTCAGTGGGTTCGACATACGCTTTCCTCCTTTTTAAACCCTGTAATCCACGCCTTCCTCCGTCAACGTCTGTCCGGAAGAAACGGCTGCAAGCTCCGCGCTTTCCTCCTCAAAGGATTCAAAATCCAAGCTTTGGCTGCGCGCTGCCTGTGACCTGCCATTTTGCTGCCCCTGCTGCCAAGCCTGCTGTCCCTGTCCATTCAGAAGGCCGTCCCGGTTGAGCTCTGCGGAGACCTCCACATTGTCCACCTTGATGCCCTGATTGGAAAGCTCCTGCTTGAGCTGCACCAGAGAATTCTCAATGATGGCACGGACCTGCGCGTTATCGCTGTGGAAGGATGCGTTCACGGAACCGTTGGCCGCGACCGTGACCTTCAGCGTCAGCTCTCCCAGATGCTCCGGCTTCAGCCGAATCACCATTTCCGTATTTTCCGTCCGTCGGATCAACCTTGCCTGCTCCACGATTTGCTCCGGAATGTCGAAGTCTTGTGCAAGTTGGCTGGCCGGTGCCTGCGTGTCCACAGCCCCCCCGGTCTGGACATTCTGCATACTCTGTTGGAAATTCACTGCATTCTGCTGAGCGGAGGGTGGAAGATTTTCTGCTGCCTGCGGCTGCTGAACCGCCGGCCCACCATTCCCATGGCGGAATGCCTGTTCACGTCCCGACTCCGCATCCTGCTGCGACGGATGATTCATATCCTGTTGCTGATGCAACTGACGCAAGGGCTCGATTCCGACTTGTGCCGAATCTGCCTGCTGCGCCGTCATGCTCATCTCCGCCCTCGGCGGCTCACTTGCCTGTGCACCCTGTACAGTTGCGACACTCGGAATCGTATTTTCCCTGACTGCCTCCGGTGTCACGGAAACCTCCCGTACTGTCCCAGATGCCATGGAAACCTCCCGAACGGGCCCAGACTCCACGGAATCGTCCCGAAGCAACATCGGCTTCTGCTCTGTCTGGATTGCTTCCACTTGCATTTTCATGGGAGACTTTTCCGGCGGAAACACTTCTGCCTCTTCCGCCATCTGCATCATTGTACCGGATTCTCCAAGAGGCTGCACATCCCGTTGCATGGGCGCCGTCTGCGGCATTGCCTGTTCTGAAAACTTTGGCTTGACATCCTCACGAACGACCGCCACGGGAACCTCTGAAAACATGTTTGTCTGTGCCCGTCCCTCGCCTTGCGTCGACAGTTTCGGGTCACCCACTGCCTGAGTCTGCTGCATCAACGGCTGCTGTGCCCCATACGAAGCGGGCATCTGCCGTTCCTGTAGTGTGTCTGCCTGTTTCCAGCCCTGTTCGGACAGTAGATCTAGCATGGACTGACTCTTTTGTCCTGCCTCCGCCGATTGCGGCATCAGCGTCTGGAGCTGTGCAGCAGGAACCGTATCCTTGCCGGATGCCTTCAAAAATGCTGCAGCCAAATCCTCAGGATTCTGCATTGTTTCTAAATCCCTTGTCGAAACTGTCTGCTGAATTGCCGCTGCCAAATTCTCAGGATTCTGCGTTGCTTTCAAATCCCCTGCCGAAACTGTCTGCTGAACCGCTGCTGCCAAATTCTCGAGATGCTGCCCTGCTTTCAAATCCCCTGCCGAAACTGTCTGCTGAACCGCTGCTGCCAAATTCTCCGGATGCTGCGTCGCTTTCAAATCCCCGACCGGAACGGTCTGCTGAGCTACTTCATGCGCAAGCTGCTCGGAATCCGCCACAACAGGCTCTTCCTGCAGTTCTGCATCCCGAGGCACTGCACCGTCTGCAGCCTGTTCCTGCGGAGGCGCGCTCTGCTGCGCGGTCGCCGCGATTGCTGCGGAAATCGGATCCTTTGCCATCTTCTCCGGCAAGCCGGTTCCCACATCCTTGCTCATCGCGGACTTCCCAAAAATTCTGTGGAACTCCTTCATTCCGGAAGCACTGCTGCGGCTTCCTGTCTTCACCGCTGCTGTCCTTCCGGACGCTGCCTGCGGCGAAACTGACATGATATTTGCTGTTGTTGCCATTGTTTCACCTCTCTTTCCCTCTATCTTATCGTCATTTTATCCAAAAATATTAAGCCCTTTTGAGAAAAACGATTGAGAAAAAACTATAGGAAACACTGATTAATTCCCCTTTGCCCTTGCCGAGTCTTTTTCTGTCATGCTGCGTCAGATGCCGTTCGACGTAGCTCTGCTACGACTTCACGGCATCTTTCTTGCCTGACAGAAAAATCCTTCGACAATGACAAAAGCTCATTTAATCAGCGTTTCCTATAACGAGCCGAAAATCATTGCCCTGCATTTTCCTCGGCATTCTGCCTCTGTTCCAGCTCGCTGGGCAAGGTAACCTGCTTCTTTTTCCCCTCATATATGAGTTCCGTCAGTCTCGCAGCCTTGTCTGCGTCCATCTTGGCAAGGGTCTTTGCCGCATTGCCCTCATCCATGCGCTGCAGGATTGCGACGGTCAGATCGTCATCCAGGCTTTCCATGGCATCTGCCGCTTCTTGCGGCTTCATTTCATTGTAAAGGCGCGCGATTTTGGAAATACGCTTCCGCTCGGCTGCTTCCCGTGCCTTCATCTGATTCTCGATTTCCTTTTTGCTCAGTGTCACCGGCTTGGACTGCTTCTTTTCCTGCTTGTCCTCTTTCTTCTTCTCATCGGCCTTCGGCTTGACATCCTCCACAGGCTTGTTCTCCATCTCTTCCTGCGTCAGCTGCTGCGGCGGCGGGACAAAGTATTCACCGACGACCGGCAGACGGTACAAACCAAACTTCTCATTGACTTCCTGGCTGTCCACGATCTGCAGGTAGACACCCAAAGCAAAGCCGCCCACGATCAAGCCCACTATGAGCAGGAGAAACAAGAACAGCTTCAGCAGCCTGACCGGCAGACTGGCCTTCTTCCCCTTCTTTGCTGCCATCGTATCACCCGCCTCATCGAAAATTCACACGCACGAACAGGGGAGCGCACCGCACGGCAGAACCCTGCCTCGGTGTATTCCTCACTGATAAAGATCCAAGACCCGATTGACATAGGACTGTGTCTCACGATAGGGCGGCACGCCCCCGTAGTCGTGCACCGCCTGCGGCCCCGCGTTGTACGCGGCTACTGCCTTCCGCACATCCCCGCCGAAGCTGTCCAGCATCTGCCGAAGATATTTCGCGCCGCCCTCAATGTTCTGCTTCTCATCGTAGGGATCCACGCCAAGGGAGGCAGCGGTGTCCGGCATGAGCTGCATCACGCCGACCGCTCCCGCCGGGGAAAGCGCGGACTGATCGCCCCCGGACTCCGCTTCTGCCACCGCGGACAGGAGTTTCGGATCCACTTCATATTTCCGTGCCGCTTCCGCTACCATATTGGCAAAACTCTGGCTGCTCACCGTGCCATCCGCCGGGGGCAGCATCATCTGCACGGCTGTCTGCTGCGACTCCTGCAACGATCCCGCTGCCGTCACGGAGTTCTCCGCGGAAGTCTTTTCGCTTTCCTTCGCACGCTGCATTTCTTTCTGAAGCATCGCGCCGAAATCAGCCCCCGGAAGTTGCTGTGGAATGCCGAATCTTGCCTGGATGTCCGCAATCCGATTCTTGATATTTGCAATATTTTCCATATTGACCATGGATTCCCTGCCTCCTGTCACTTTCAGGATGTATAAAAATCACGCATGACGCATATAAAGCTGCAAGCCGATCTCGTCGAGCATCTTCTGCTCCTCGAACAGCATGAGATCCTTATATTCCTGCAGCCGCTTTTCCTTGAGCTGCTCGATGCTCTTCAAATAGCTCATGACATCCATGAGTTCCTTCAATGCCCTTTGCTTTTCTTCCCGCGTCTTGAGAATCAGCTTCTGCTGATCCTCGATCTGCATGCGCTTCCAGTTGAAAAAGCTGTTATAGGTCATGATCCGCCCAACGGTAAGCGTCTTTCCCTCGCCGGAAAGCTCTTCGTACTCCCGCTGGCCCCGCTGCATTTCCTCCAGCAACTGTGTGAGACGTGCGCGCTGTTCTTCGAGCCTGCGGGAAACCTCCGCGAACTTGACCTCGGCATCCTCTTTCTTCATGCGGGTGACCTTCAGGAGCGTCTCAAGCTGGAACTTGAATTTTTTCACGACCTGCTCCCTCCGATCCAATCATCGCAAAAAATTACTTGCCTGAAATCTGGATGAGCTTCTGCTCTGTTTCCTCATAGCCATCCACCTCAAAGATCCCCTGGCACAGGAAATCATTGATGGAATCGATTTTCTGGATGGCAGTATCTATTTTGGCGCTGGAGCCTTTCACATAGGCCCCGATGTGGATCAGATCCTCCGCATCCTTATAGACCGCCATCAAAGAACGCATTTCCTGCGATGCGGAAAGATGTTCCGGACTGACGACCTCATTCATGACACGGCTCACGCTCGCAAGGATATCGATTGCCGGAAAATGGTTCTGCGCCGCAATCGCACGGGAAAGGACGATATGACCGTCCAAAATGGAGCGCACAGCATCCGCAATCGGCTCATTCATATCATCACCATCCACAAGCACCGTATAAATGCCCGTGATGGACCCCTTGTCACTGGTTCCCGCACGCTCCAGAAGCCGCGGCAAAAGCGCGAACACGGAGGGCGTATAGCCGCGTGTCGCAGGCGGCTCGCCAATGGTCAGCCCCACTTCGCGCTGCGCCATGGCAAAACGCGTGACAGAATCCATCATGAGGATGACCTTATGCCCCTTGTCGCGGAAATACTCCGCAATCGCCGTGGCGGTCATCGCGCCCTTGATGCGGACCAGTGCCGGCTGATCCGATGTCGCCACCACGACAACCGCGCGCTTCAGGCCCTCCTCGCCCAGATCCCGCTCAATGAAATCGCGCACCTCACGGCCGCGCTCGCCTACCAGAGCAATCACGCTGATATCCGCTTCCGTATTGCGGGCAATCATGGAAAGCAGCGTGGACTTTCCTACGCCGGAGCCTGCCATGATGCCGATGCGCTGCCCATCTCCCATCGTGATCAGGCCATCGATGGCGCGGACTCCCACATAGAGCGACTCATGGATCCTTGGCCGCGTAAGCGGCGGAGGAGGCGGCGCCTGGAGCGGATATTCTTCCTTGGACAGGATCGGCCCCTTGTCATCCATGGGATTTCCCAAGCCATCCAGCACACGGCCCAAAAGCTCGTCTCCCACCTTGACCTGCAGCATCTTCTGCGCAGCCGAGACCTCGCAGCCCGGCCCAATGCCCTGCATTTCGCCGACCGGCATGAGCATGACGGCTCCCTCGCGGAAGCCCACGACCTCCGCAGGAACCGGCGGAACCCCTTCTGTCTTGGAATGGACATAGCAAAGTTCCCCCACGCTCACAGGGGGGCCTTGCGACTCTATGACCAGCCCGACGACCTGCGTCACCTTGCCGGTCAGCTTGATGGGCTTGCACTCATCCACAGCATCTATGAATTTCTGGATATTGACCTGCTCGCTCATGATAGGACACCCTGCACTGCCTGCCTCAAAAGTTCCACTTGCGTCATCAGCCTGGCATCCACACCGCCATTCGGCGTCTCGATCACACAGTCTCCGGGGCTCAGGCTTTCATCGGAGGTGATCTCCAAGATGGCCGTCCCGTCCGTCAGTATGGTGCGCAGTTCATCCCGCGCCATCAGAATCATGTCATAGCTGTCAGGCGGCACATGCACATTGATTTCCTTTTGGTCGCGCACCTTGAGGATTGCCTGCTGCACCACGGGAATGACCACTTGCGGCACATCCAGGAAATGCTGCGGCAGGATTTTTTCCACCACGCGCATGACGATTTTCGCGATATCCTGCTCCGCGCGGCTCATATAGTCATCTGCTGCTTCACGGGCATCCTGCAAGGTCTTCATGGCCTTTTCATTGCCCTCCAGCAGCATCTGCTTCATTTCCTCGCGGACCGCAGCTTCGCCGTCTTTGCGTCCTTCCGCCAGCCCCTCTTCGTGCCCTTCCTGCCTGGCCTGCGCCCGCAGATCCTCGCATTCTTTCTTCGCTTCCTCCAGCAGGCGGTCATGCTCCTTTTGGGCATCTTGCTTCACGGCATCGGCCGCAGCCTCCGCATCCTTGAGCATCTGCTCCGCTTTCTGCTGCTTCTCGGCAATTTCGGCCAGCATATGGGACTGCGCTTCCTCGTCAAAGACAGGCCCCGCGTTCTCATCCTCCTCCGGCTCCGGTTTGGGCGGAGGCGGAGGAGGCTCGATCACATAAGAATCTGTCTGCCACTGGGCAGCTCTGATCACCTTAGACAAACATCTCGTCTCCCTGTCCGCGAGAAATCACGATCTCGCCCTTGTCCTCCAAGGTACGGATCACATTGACGACCTTCTGCTGGGCTTCCTCGACATCCTTCACGCGGACTGGCCCCATGAAGTCCATATCTTCCTGCAACATTTCTGCCGCGCGCTTCGACATGTTCTTGAGGTACTTCGTCTTGAGGTCTTCTGTCGCACCTTTGAGGGCAAGCGAAAGCTCCTTCATGTCAACCTCACGCAATACTCTCTGCAACGACCTGTCATCAAGCCGCATCGAGTCCTCGAACACGAATAGACGCTTCTTGATCTCTTCCGCAAGTTCGGGGTCATTCTCCTCAAGGTATTCCATGATGTTGCGCTCTGTGGCTCGGTCTGTACTGTTCACGATTGCTACGACTGCGTCAATTCCGCCCGCAACCGTGAAGTCCTGACCCATTACTGTGCTTAGCTTGCGTTCCAATACCCTCTCAACCTCCCTCAAGACTTCCGGCGTAATCCTGTCCATGTTGGCGATGCGTTTTGTTACGTCGGCCTGAAGTATCGGGTTAAGCCCGCTTAGTATCATTGCGGCCTGCTG
>CALGGN010000333.1 GCA_937915915.1 uncultured Selenomonas sp.
GAGGATGTCCATGCCCTGCTGGTGATCGATCACCAGCAGGGCATGGACATCCTCCGGATCGGCAATCGTCTGCTCCACGAGATGCTTGGAGTGCATCTTGCTGTAAAGGCCGGTCATGGGGTCGCGCTCCACCAATGCCCTCATGTCATTCTGCGCCTTGCGCTCCAGGTCTATGTTCTGCAAAAAGCCCTCGACCCGGCACGGCGTCCCGTCCACAAAATGAACACGGTACCCAAGGTGCGCCCAGAGATAGCATCGTTTGGGCACATAGATGCGGAGATCCATTTCAAAGTCCTGTGTCGTTGCCCTCCGCTTGGATGTCCCTGTGAGCAGCCAGCGGATTTGCTTCCGGAACTCTATCCGATCCTTCGGGTGAACCAATCCGGCCTTTTGCAGGTGGACGGATATGTTTTCCCTGGGCAGCTGCCGTCTCAGCAGGCGCGTGAGCGCGTCATCGTAGGACAGGACATCCCCTTGGATGTCCCATGAGAAAACTGCCATACCATTGAGTGCCGCGGCACTCCGATATGCTTCTGCCTGTGCCCCTTCCATCCAGCGCCGTCCTCTCTTTTATCGCCATAGTCTCAGCCGTTTTCCTACCACAACAAGAGGAACAGCTTGTCTTCATGCCATTCCCCTTGCATACTCATATTGCTCCGTCCTTCGGACAGGACGGGCATGCTGCCTGACGCCCGCGATTGCCGCAGGCATCGGCGCGCCGGTCAATCACCAATCATTTTCTTTGCAATGGCAATCACGGACTTGCCGTCCATGCGCCCATACAGCTTCATGTCGATGGCATCCACGGGAATCCCGGGACAAAGCTCGGAAATCTTCCCCTTGCTGAAGCGAACCTGCGGCCCGAGCAAGATGACATCCGCATCCGATGCCTTTTCCTTTGCCTCGGACATAGGATAAGCCGCGATTTCGCAGTCATAGGATTCCGCCTTGGCAGCCTCCTGCATTTTCTTCACCAGCATACTGGTAGACATGCCGGCAGAGCACAGGAGAATAATTTTCCTCATACATAACACCCCTTTTTATTCAGAAGAAGCAGCCGAAACACCGCAGAAACACGTTTCCGCAACGCTCTTTTTCTAGCTTAGCACATACTCTCTCTTGATTCAACGCAGTGTGGCGTATTTGGAAGAATGTTTCACCATCAAAAACGAAAATCGAATCAATTTGTAACAATGTTACATGCTTGCCCTGTCTCTTTTTCCATCCGTTCAAGCGAGCAGCCCCTTCTCCTTCATGGACAGGAACCTCTCATCCCCCAGTATGATATGGTCCAGCACCGGGATATCCATGATCTTCCCCGCCTTGACCAAGCGCTGCGTCACGGCGATATCCTCCCTGCTGGGGCTTGGATCGCCGCTCGGGTGATTGTGCAGCAGGATCATGGAGGCCGCCGCATAGCGCACGGCTGTCTGAAACACCTCCCGAGGATGCACGACGGAAGCCGTCAGGCTCCCCACAGACACATCCGGCATGGCCAAAATATGATTTTTCGTATTGAGCAGCATGACGGCAAAATGTTCCTTCTGCTCATGCCGAAAACGCGGCATAGCAAAATGCGCCACATCCTCCGGCCCGTGAATGATCTCAACCCTCTCCGCCGCCTTCTGTGAGAGCCTTCTGCCAAGCTCTACCGCCGCAAGTATCGCGGCCGCTTTCGTCGGGCCCACGCCATGGACCTTTGCAAGCTCCGCAGCGGAGGCATGCATCATGGCCACCAGTCCCATGTCCTTGTAAAACGCCAGTACCTGCTCCGCAATGTGCAGCACGGATTCGTCCTTTGTACCCGTGCGCAGCAGGATTGCCAGAAGCTCCGCATTGCTGAGGCAGCCTGCCCCGTAGAGAATCAGTTTTTCCCGCGGCCGTTCATTCGACGGCAGATCCCTTACCATGATTGCCATAAAGATTGATTCCTGCCTTTCCGGCAAGCTCGCGGACAGCATAGAGGGGAAGTCCCACGACATTGGACCAGGAACCTCGGATTCCGCGGATAAAGCACTCTGCGCCGCCCTGGATGGCATAGGCGCCGGCCTTGTCCATCGGCTCCCCCGTCGCGACATAAGCCGCTATCTCCGCTTCCGTCATCTCCCCAAAGATCACCTCTGTCGTTTCCGTTGATTGGAAAACCTGTCCCTGCCGGACAAAAGCGATCCCCGTGATGACCTCATGCGTCTTTCCCGCAAAAGAGCGCAGCATGGACTTTGCATCCTCCGCATCCTTCGGCTTGCCATAGATGTGATGCTCCAGCGCCACCACCGTATCCGCTCCCAGCACGGGAAACTGCGGGAATTCCCCCGCAACGGCCAGCGCCTTCGCCCTTGCATTCCGCATGGCAAGTTCTGCAGGCGGGAGATCGTCTCCCATGGCTTCCTCCGCATGGCTCACATGTACCCTGAACTCACATCCCATCGACTGCAGCAATTCCTGCCGACGAGGGGATGCTGACGCCAAAATGAACATATCCTGCACTCTCCCCTCAATCTCAATATCTACGGAACAGGAACAGCGCCAACACAATGCCCAGAATGCTCATGAGATTCGGCGCAAAGGACAGCCCCATCGTGAACTGGATCACATAGAGATTGACGGTAAACGGCGCGATATTGAATACCGGAAAGGTCCTCGCAAGATAGGGCATCACCCCCGAAAGGACATCCACGTCCCTCAAAAGCTCCCCCAGAAGACCTCCAAGAATCGCACCAATGATCACAAACAGGATACAAAAACCATATCCCCGTCCACCAAACCTTGCCAAATGAATGCCTCCCATCTGATATACGGAATCAAAACAACTCCCAGTATATCAGATTTCAAGAAACATTTCTCCCCCCGACAAAAAAATTCCTGCCGATTTTTCATCCGTCGGCAGGAAAATTTATACATTTGTCTACTCAGAGAAGATACCGTACATAAACATAGATTGTAGAAAGGACAATCGTCAAAATCATGATGGGGAAACCGACCTTCAGATAATTGATGAAGGTGATGTGCACCCCTCGTTCCGCCGCAAGCCCCGCCACAATGAGATTCGCAGAGGCTCCGACGAGGGTCCCGTTTCCGCCGAGGCACGCGCCAAGCGCAAGGCTCCACCAGATCGGCTCCAGATTCGATACGCCCATGGTTCCCATGTTCTGGATCAGCGGTATCATCGTCGCCACAAACGGGATGTTGTCCAGCACCGAGGACACGATGGCGCTGAGCCAGAGCACCAGAAGCGACGTCTGCGTCACATCGCCGCCTGTGATTTCCACCGCCTTCTCTGCCATCTGTCCGATAATGCCTACCTCAATCAGACCTCCCACCGCGATGAAGAGACCGATGAAGAAGAAGATGGTCGCCCATTCCACAGACTTCATGGCAGATTCCACCAGATGATGGCTGCCGCCCGCAAGCAGCAAAAGCAGAAATGCGCCTGCCAGAGCGACCATGGAGGATTCTACATGGAACAGCTGATGGGTGAAGAAGCCGGTAATGGTAAGGGCCAGAACAAAAAGCGCCTTGGAAAGCAGTTTCCTGTCCTTCAAGGAAGCGCTCGCATCCATCTGCATGAGCTCCGCCTGCAGCTCCGGCTTCGTCTGCAAACTCTTGCGGTACAGAACCTCAATGATGAAGAGCACGACAATCATATCAATGATGGCAATGGGCGCAAGGTTCTGGATAAAAGCCATGAAAGTCAGTTCCTTTACCGCGCTTCCGATCATGATGTTCGGCGGATCCCCGATGAGCGTCGCCGTGCCGCCGATATTCGACGCAATGATCTGTGCAAGCAAAAACGGAATCGGCTTCAGGTGCAATTTCTGCGTAATGCTGAACGTGACAGGCACCATGAGCAAAACCGTCGTCACATTGTCCAAAAATGCGGAGAACACCGCCGTGATCATCGCCAGATACAGCAGAATCTTCTTCGGCTCCGCATTCGCCTTCTTTGCCGCCATGATCGCCACGTAGTCAAAAAGTCCCGTATGGCTCGTGACGCCAACCAGCAGCATCATGCCGACCAGCAGCCCCAAGGTATTGAAATCCACATGATGCAGCGCCGTCTCCTGCGACAATATCCCCAGAAGCACCATGCTCACAGCGCCCAACATCGCCGCCACCGTGCGATGTATCTTTTCCGACACGATTACAGCATACATCAGGACAAAAATCGATGCCGCCAAAACCTCCATAAATACGCCTCCTTATGTCTCCATCTGCCTCTCCGCCGCCTCTACGACATTCTGCATCAGCATCGCCACCGTAAGCAGTCCTACGCCTCCCGGCACGGGCGTGATTGCCCCCGCGACCTCCTTCACGGCCTCGAAATCCACATCCCCGACGAGCTTTTTCGGCGCAATGCGGTTGATGCCCACATCAATGACCGTCGCCCCGGGCTTCACCATATCCGCTGTCACGAATTTCGGCTTGCCGATGGCGGCCACAAGAATATCCGCTTCCCGCGTGATTTCCGGGAGGTTTTGGGTGTGGGAATGACAGACCGTGACCGTCGCATGCTTCGCCATCAAAAGGTGCAGCATGGGCTTTCCCACGATATTGCTCCGCCCGATGATGACCGCCCGCTTGCCGTCCATAGGAATATCCGCGAGTTCCAGCATACGGATGCAGCCCGCCGGTGTGCATGGCACCAGTCCCGGTGATCCTGTCACGAGCCGTCCTACATTCACGGGATGGAACCCATCCACATCCTTTGCGGGATCGATGCGGTTCAAGATTTCCTCTTCCTGCGCATGGATCGCATCCGGCAAGGGGAGCTGCACCAGAATCCCATGGATGGCACGATCGGCATTCAGTTCATCAATCTTTGCCAAGAGCTCCTCCTTGGTCGCGTGCTCCGGCATGCGGATCACATCCGAGCGGATCCCCAACTCCTCGCAGGACTTGTGCTTGTTCCGCACATAGACCTGGGAGGCCGGATTCTCTCCCACGATAATGACCGCCAGCCCCGGAGCCGTGCCATATTTCTGCCGGAACGCCTCCGCACGCTTTCCCGCAGCTTCCTTGAACTGCTGGGCAAACACTTTCCCTTCCAAAATTCTTGCTGACATAATCTTCACCTCAATCATCCAAGGAACTATCTAAACCATATAATTCAGCCACGCACACAGGCAGATCGCCATGGATACAATGCCGTTGCGCATAAAATATCCCTGCGTGAGCCGGCTGAAATCATCGTATTTCAAAATCCGGTGCTGATAGATGAGCACGCCGCCCGCAATGCCTACTCCGAAAAAATACAGCGAGCCCAGGTGCAAAAGGATTCCCACCAGAAAGAAGCACACAATGCAAACAATGTGCAAGGCTCCGGCAATCCAAAACGCACGCTTCGCGCCAAATTCCGTGGCAAGGGAGTGAAGTCCCTGGCTCTTGTCAAATTCCTCATCCTGTGCGCCGTACATCGCATCAAAGGCTCCGATCCAGAGCGCCACCGCCGTGCATAGGAGCAGCATCGGCGGATCGATCCGGCCCCCCGCTGCCACCCATCCGCCTGCGGGCGCCATGCCGATGGCAAGCCCCAGGAACAAATGGCACCAGCCCGTGAAACGCTTCGTAAAAGGATAGATCACAAAAGGAATTGCCGCTATGGGCAGCAGCTGCAAACAAATCGGGCGAAGCTGCGCCACAGAGAAAACGAGCAGTACAAAGCACAGCAGTATGAACACCAGCGCCTCCCGCTTGGATATCCGGCCCTGCACCATCGCGCGATAGGCCATCCTCGGCTGCTGGCTGTCGTATTTGAAATCCGCCCAGTTGTCAATGGCCAGCGCCGCAGCCCGTCCGCTGGTAACCGCCACCGCAATCCAGAAGAGATCCCAGATCCTCGGACTGCCGTTTGCTGCCAAAAGCGCTCCCATGAAGGCAAAGGGCAGGTCGAAAATCGTATGGTGCAGCGCAATATTATTCAGATGCGCCCTGATGCTTATCAAAGAATTCCACTCCTTGTTCCAGCCCGCTTTTCAATCTAGTATAACACATTTTAAATAGCTTGCTGTTTCACGCAGGATAAATTTTCATGAACAAGGATGAGGAGCGCAGTCGTAGCAGAGCTACGTCAAGCGATCGAAGACACAGTTCAGGGAAATTTAGACAAGTCAAACAGCAAGTTATTTGGAATGGGTTATACTAGGCCCAGACTGCTCCACTTCGCGTCCACCAGACGCTTGATGTCCTCGCTCATCTCGATCTCATCGGGCCATTCCCGCGCATGCCCTTCCTCCGGCCATTTGCGCGTGGCATCAATGCCGAGCTTCGTGCCCCATTTCGGCATAGGCGAGGAATGGTCCAGCACGTCCAGGGGTCCCGTCACCATTTCGAGGTCCTGCTTCGCATCAATATTGTTGAACACCCGCCACGAAACCTCACGCATATCCTGCACATCCACATGGGCGTCCACCACGATGATCATCTTCACATTCATCATCTGCCCCATGCCCCAGAGCGCATGCATGACCTTGCGCGCCTGCATGGGATAGGACTTCTTGATGGAGACGATGACACAGTTGTGGAACACGCCTTCAAAGGGCATATGGAGATCCACGATCTCCGGCATCATCTGCTGCAGGAGCGGAAGGAAAATGCGCTCGGAAGCCTTGGCGAGATAGCAGTCCTCCATGGGAGGTTTCCCTACCACCGTCGCGAAATAGATGGGATCCTTCCGATGGGTGATGCAGGTGATATGAAAGACCGGATAATCATCGGCAAGGGAATAGTAGCCCGTATGGTCGCCAAAGGGCCCCTCCCATCGCTTTTCCTCCGTATCCACATACCCTTCCAGAATGATCTCCGCATGGGCGGGAACCTCCAGATCCACCGTCCTGCACTTCACCAGCTCCACGGATTTATGGCGCAGAAATCCCGCAAACACCATCTCATCGATATCCCTGGGAAGCGGCGCGGTCGCCGCATAGGTCAGCGCGGGATCCGTGCCGATGGCGACCGCCGCCTCGATGCGCTGCCCGCCTGCCGCCTTCACATCGCGGTAATTTTACGCGCCGTTCTTGTGGATATGCCAGTGCATGCCCGTGGTCTGCGCATCATATTTCTGCAGACGGTACATGCCCACATTGCGCTTGCCCGTCTTCGGATTCTTCGTAAAGACCAGCGGCAAGGTCACGAAGGGGCCGCCATCCTTCGGCCAGCAGGTCAGGATTGGGATCTTGTCCAAGGAGGGATGCTCCTCCACGACCTCCTGGCAGGGCGCGCTTTTCACATATTTCGGAAAGTTGATTGCCCTTTTCGCCATCGGGATCAGCGACACCAGATTCATTTTATTCTGCAGGGAAATATACGGAAGCTTCAATATCTCCCGTATCTCATCCGCAATATCATCGAGTTTTTCTACCCCCAGCGCCATCGCCATGCGCTCATCGCTTCCATAGGCATTCATGAGCACGGGCATATCATAGCCCTTCACGTTTTCAAAGAGCAGGGCAACATTCCCCGCCCCCTTCATTTTCGAGACGCGATCCGTGATTTCCGTGATTTCAAGGTGCGCATCCACTTCCTGCGTAATGCGCTTCAGCATCCCATGGGACTCCAAGTCTGAAATGAACTCCCGCAAATCCTTATATGCCAAAACAGTTCCTCCTGTCATTTCCTCAAAACATACTTCACCACGAAATACCCCACCTCATAGAGCGCAATCATCGGCACGGCGAGCATGCACTGTGAAATGACATCCGGCGGGGTCACGACAGCTCCGATGACAAAGGTGGAAAAAATCACGATCCCCTGATACTTTTTCAGAAACTCCGATGTCACGATGCCCATCTTGCCCAGAATCGTCATGATCAGCGGCAGCTCGAAGACAAAGCCGAAGGGCAGGACAAAGGTAATCAGGAAATCAAAGTATTTCTCGATGGAAAACAGCGCCTGCAAATTGTCCGTCGTGAAGCCGATAAAGAATTTGATCCCGATGGGCAGCACGAGATAAAAGGAAAACGCCAGCCCCAAAAAGAACAACAGTACCGAAATCGGCACAAGGATCGCCAGAACCGCGCGTTCCTTCCGCGTGAGCGCAGGCAAAAAAAAGCGCCAGACATGGTAAAAGACCACGGGAAGCGCCAAAAGAAAGCCTGACAGGATGGCGACTTTCAGATAGGTAAAGAAAGCCTCCGCAGGCTGCATATAGTAAAGCTTTCCCGCAGGCTTCGTAAGATATTCAATGATCTGCTCGATGTAGAAATACGAAATGGCGCTGCCGACAGCTATGGCCTGCAGGCTGCGAATGATGCGGGTGCGAAGTTCCTCCAGATGCTTCGTCAGCGACATGCTGCCATCATCTACAGGCTCCTCCTGCAGGTTTCCCGTCCCGGTCGTCGCTGCATCCACCGAATGTTCTTCTGCCATGCCGACTCCTTATTTTTGCGCCGAATCCGTCTTTTCCGCAAGCTGCTGCGGCTGCTGCGTCACATTGACCATCGTGTCCTTCGCGTCCTCTTCTTTATTGGCATCCTTGAACTCCTTGATGCTCTGGCCCAATGCCTTTCCGACGCCCGGCAGTTTCCCGGGGCCAAAGATCACCAAGCCGATCACAAGGATCAAGACAAGCTCCGGCACACCCAATCCAAACATAGAAAGTCCTCCTTCAATATAGTGCATACAGAAATTATTATAACGCCACACCCCAAATTTTTCCACAGAAATTTTCAGCGGCAGGAAGGCTCGAACATCCGGCCCATGCCTCACGTGGCAATGCTATTCCACCGCTGCGATTTTTTCCATTTCCAAGGAGATCGTTCCGTCGGCAGAGGCAGAAAAATCTTTCCAGTTTGCTTGGAGACGCGCTGCAATACTTTCTTTGTCCTCAGTTTTTGCATCCAGCAGGAGCATGAGGAACTGCCCCTTGCCATGCCGGGTGACGCAGTCGCTCCTGCGCAGGGAGCGGATAAGCATTTCCTGAAGCTGCTGCAATGCCATGTCCTCATCCGCCCACTCCTGCAAATGCAGACTGACCTGCACGATCTGGATGCTCCTTTGCTCCCTGCCTGCAAAGCGGACCAGAAATCGGTAGATGCCTTGGAAGCGCTCAAAATCCACATAGTAAGCCCCTGCATCGACGTTCCGTTCACCGAGGATCTGCTGTATCTGCGAAATACTTTTCGGGGCAGCATGCTCTGGGGCAAGATGCGATGTGCCGTAGGCAGCGAAACCATGCTTTCCGTGCTGCTTCACCGTATAGAGCGCTTGATCCGCCTTTTCGCACAGCTCCGAGAACGCCGTCCCCTCCTCCGGGACAAAAACCGCCCCCACAGAGGCCCCCAGCGGAATGGCCATATCCTCGCCCATGAACTCCTTTGCCGAACGCTGCAGTTCTTTATTGAGATAATTTGCCTTGTCGCGGATGATGGCTTCATCCTTCAGATGCTGCAAATAGACGATGAACTCATCGCCGCCGATGCGCCCGACGGGGTCGGCGGCACGGATGATATGCCGCAGCAGATCGGCAAACCGGATCAGGATGCGATCCCCCATGCCGTGCCCGTAGATATCGTTGATGAGCTTGAAACTGTCAAGGTCGATCATCAGCAGCGTCCCCGGAACCCTGCCGCAAAGCCCTGCTATTTCCCGCTGGGCCGCACCTTTGTTGAGAATGCCCGTCAATGCGTCCATGGAGGCTTTCTTCTTCAGTCCGTGGATCCGATCCAGATTCTGGATGATATTCCCGATC
>CALGGN010000334.1 GCA_937915915.1 uncultured Selenomonas sp.
GGCGCGGCGAATGTGATCAAAGCGGAGTTTTCGGATGCTGTGACAAAGTTCTTTGCTTTGGACGGTTCAAAGGTGCATGAGGACGCAAAGATTTTTGATTATGACGTGACATTGACAGAAGAGCAGTTGCAGAATCTTGTTGAAAAGCACAAAGAAAATAGTTTCATGCTCCAGCTGATCCGCAAGTATGCCGAAAGTAACGGTCTTCTTATCGTTATGCCAATGGGTGAAAAAGAGTACCGGGATAAATTTGAAGAGTTTCTCCGTCATGCAAGCTACACTGTTTTTAACCCGGATGCGCTTACGTCTGGATTTTTCCTCGGTGGACACTTCCAACATCGAGGCATTGGATGACAAGGGCTTTCGTTTCTACTGCGCCACGGATGATTTGCAGTGGTACAACTTTCTCTACGATGACGGGGAGGAGGATTTGCCGGACCGGCCTGCCAGCGGCACGGATACCCTAGACATCAACACTGCCGTTATCGACATCTCTCAAATCACGGATACAGCGTCATTGGTGCAGGCAATCTATGAGGATGGGGATGCCATGATGGAAGAGATGAACCACTACTACCGCCTGTCTCTGGTAGCAGGCGATGATAAAAAGCTCATTGTCTACGACCCACGTCGCTTCAATATTTCCACGGCCACGGCATACCAAGGCCGCTACAACGAGCGGGGCGCGAAGATTGCTGACGGGGTTATGGACAATGTCATCAAGTCTCGCAGGGACATCAGGCAGAAGCAACTCGTCATTCAGGATACGGACAAGGCGGATTTTCACACGCGGGTCTACATCGACCAGACAACGTTGGACCACCTTTTCGAATACAAAATCGGCAGCGATGACATTTTCAACTACACCGTTGCCAACGCCGCCGATCGAAAGAAGCTCTTGGGCAATGTGAAGACCGGAGAAGGGGGGATGCTGGATGGTGCCATACAGCACCTCTTGGAAGCCCAGACGCTTCTCGGTGCACAAGCCAGCCGGTTGGAGTCCGCAGGGGCGAACCTGACTGTGACGGCGGAAAACGAGCAGGCCAGCGAGTCCGTCATTCGGGACGCGGACATGGCCAAGGTCACCGTGGAGTTTGCCAAGGCCCACATCCTCACACAATCCTCCCAGGCTATGCTGGGGCAGGCCAACCAACACAGCAGTTCGGTGCTGTCCCTCTTGCAGTAAATAGGAAAAACGCACCTCCGGAGTTCCAATGAGCTTCGAGGGTGCGTTTTTTTGCAAGATTGCATGTGTTTTGCGTCAGATGTAAAACGGTGAAGGTTGGCACGGGCTGAACAGGTTCTTAGCCCGTGCCGATTTTCTTGTTTATACGCATGGTGAAAGATCTGGTTCGGGAATGATACAGCGTGGAGATGAAGAAAATTATCCTCAACTAAGGCAGGAAAAAAGACGTGTTTGTCGAACTTCCACGCAGGGATATGTGTGTACGGAGATTGAATCTCCGTGCCCTGCTACAAGGATTATTGCCCGATATGCAACTATTTGCGCCGTCGGAATACAGGTTATACAACGGAGTTGGAAAGGAGCAAGTTGAGTCATCATGAAGAAATATCCCCTTTTACAGTCCCAGTTGGGCATGTTCTTGGAAGTGCAGTCGTATCCGGATACGACGCAGTACAATCTGCCGATGCATGTGGAAATGGATCGGCAGGAAGATGCAAAAGCCATCAGCGAGGCATGGAAAAAATTCATACGCACCTTTGCCGTTTTGCGGAACCGCTTCACGGTGGATGAGGAGGGAACCCCCCTCCAATGGCCGGACGATGATATGCCCGTCGAGATACCGGTGAGGCAAATGACGGAAGCGGAGGCAAAAACCTATATTCACAGGGGATTTGTCCGTCCTTTTGACCTGCTGAGCGGCGAGCCGCTGTTCCGTGTCGAGTTCATCGAGACCGAAGCCAAACTGCACCTTCTGTGGGATATTCACCATATTGTCACGGACGGTATCAGCCTCCGTGCGTTGATTGAGCGCGAGATACGCCTTGCCGTGGATGGCAAGGAAAAGCCGGTTGATATGTCCTTTTACGAATTGGCGGAGGAGGAGCAGGAATATCTGGCTTCCGAGGATTACGCCAAGGCGCGGGAATACTTCATCAGCACGTTTCAGGGGCTTGAGCTCGCCAGCTTGTCGAATCTCAATTATGCCGAGGGCAATCTTGTTCATCACGTTGAGAAACTGGATCGCAAGCAGTGCGATGATTGGTGCAAAGAGAACAATGTGGATGGAGCCTCCCTGTTCCAGGCGGCTTTCGCCCTGACCTTGGGCAGAATGGCCCGCACGGCAGTGCCGGTCTACTGCACCAGCTATCATGCCCGTGTCAACCGCAAGATGATGAAATCCCAGGGTATGTTTGTCAACAATGTGGCGCTGAAAGCGGAGCTTGCCTCCGACCAAAGTGTCGCCGATTTGCTGCAGCAGTTGAAAACCGATGCGGCAGAGGCCTATGCCATGGGACGCTATCCCTTCACTCACATGAACCGTGAGTTGGGCGTTGTGCCAAGGGTATCGTTCAACTTCCGCCCTTTCCAGCAGGCGCTCAATATCGGCAGCAAAAAATATGCCCTGAGCGAGCTTCCGCGGCCGACGGGACAGACGGATATCAGCGTTGATATCGATCTGATCGGCACGGATTACGTCATCAGCGTCATATCCTCCGATGCCGTCAACAGCGCAGAAACGGTGCGGCTCTTCACCAAGGCATTGAAAGCCACCCTTTGGAACATGATGGAAAATCCTTCGGCGAGCCTTGGGGAAATTGCCCTTGTGAGCGCAGACGAAGCGCAGGAACTGCTCAGGATATCCACCGGTGAGGCCAGACCTTACGATGCGGGAAAAACGTGGCTGGATCTCTTCAAGGCACAGGTGGCTGCCGGAGCGGAGCGCACGGCTGTGGTGGATGAGCAGGGGGCGTACAGCTACGGTGAGCTCGATGCCCGCTCGGACTCTGTGGCACAGTATTTGCTCAATCAAGGGGTGAAACCCAACGATTTTGTGGCAGTCAAAGTCGGGCGCACCAAGGATTTCATGGCGGCGGCTGTGGGCATCTGGAAAGCCGGGGCAGCCTACATCCCCATTGATTCGGACTGTCCCGACGAACGCATCCGCTATATGATGTCCGACTCCGGTGCGAAAATCATGCTGGACGATGCCGGTGTACGGGAAGCTATGCAAACCGAGGCAAAAACCCCGGTCTGTTTGGCTGCGCCGGAATCCCATGCCTATATGATCTATACTTCTGGTTCCACCGGCAAGCCCAAGGGCGTTGTGATCCGGCAAAGCGCGGTCTTCAATCTGATCAACTTTATCCGTGACCGGTGGGGGCATACGGAAAAAAGCCGCATTGCCTGCCATTCCAATTTTGCCTTTGATGCGTCAGTGGAGGATCTGTATCCCGTGCTGACGGCGGGAGGTACGCTGTACATCGTGCCGGATGAGCCACGCAAAGACATTATGCTCATGCGGGCATATATCGAGGATAACGGCATTACCGGCGGCTGCTACACGACGCAGTTCGGGCAGCTTCTTGGCGACAACGAGGAGCCCCTGCAGTTGGATTACATCGTCCTCGGCGGCGAGAAGATGACGGCGGTGCCGAATATCACCGGCAAGGTTTACAACACTTACGGCCCCACGGAATTCACGGTTGACGCTACTTACTGCGAAGTGGACAGGGCGGATTATGCTGATATCCCCATTGGACGGCCGTTGTACAACTGCAGTGCGCTCATTTTGGACACCGAAGGCAATTTATTGCCCTTGGGCGCAGTGGGTGAGCTGTGCCTGTCCGGGCCTC
>CALGGN010000335.1 GCA_937915915.1 uncultured Selenomonas sp.
GTGGTGTCTCCGAGCCGGCCAAGTTCCTCGGCTGCCTCGGAGTCCGGGACAAGGGTGCCCGTGTGAAGTCCTGCCCGGTAGCTGAGGGTGAGGTTCTTCCCGCGGGATAATCCGTCCATCCCCAAGTGGAAAAGATGATTGCTGCGCCAATGGATTTGTAGGTACGGTTCATGGATACCTCCTGTTTTGATTGACAGTCAAAATGAAACAAGCTATGATGAGAATATAACGTGCGTGAATTTTTGTGAAAGGATTGGCAATGAAAACGGAAATGGATGGTTTCCTGTTTGAGTGGGACGAGGAAAAGAACGAACTCAACAAGAAAAAACATGGAATCCGCTTTGAACTAGCATTGCGTGTTTTCTATGACGAAAACCGTTTGGAAGAATATGACGAAATCCACAGTGAAGACGAAGACAGATACATTTCTATCGGTTATGTGAACGGTGTCTTGGTTGTCGTCCATACCGACAGGGGCGAGGCAATCAGAATCATATCGGCGCGACCTGCGGATAAAAAAGAAAGGGTGAAATACTATGGGCAATTTGATTAGGGTTTGTATGCCAAAGACGCTTCCACCGCTTTCGGATGCCGAGAAGCGAGAACTCTCCGAGGCAATGAAACGCCCCATAAACTATGAGGATATTCCTCCCCTTACGGAGGAGCAGTTGGCAAGAATGCAGCGTGTCCACGGAGAAGCGTTCAGAACCGCCCCAAGTGAATAGCACTGACAAAAATCCTGCTCGCGAGGCTTGCCCCGTGGGCAGGATTTTTGTCTGGTGGCCTTTCTCTTACCGCTTCTTTTTCTCGTCGCTTTCCTCTGCGCTCTCGTCAGCGCCGCCCGCCGTGCCGGTATCGCTCGCGAGGTTTTCCTGCCCGGCGCCGCTTTCACGGTCGGTTTCGGCGATTTCCGTGCCGATGGCAAGGTCGGTCTGCTCTATGGCGTCCTTGAGAGTGACATCCGATTTGTTCTGCCTTGATTCATGTTGCGTAGAACTAAATTGATGTGCAACGACCTTCACCGGCACAAATCGTGGGACATGGATGCCTTTGTTGACCAAAGCCAGAGTTCCATCCGATATCCAAGCGAATGGTTGTATCGATTCAGCAATTACAGGCAGCAAGAAATTTTCTTTGTCGATTGCGTCGCTGGCATCGGTGGTGCCGTCATAAGTGCGGGTGTAGTCGCTCACGGAAATCATCACATGCGCCAAATTTTCCCTGCGCCGCCTTCCGCAGAAATATCCCATTCACTAAATGTAGCGGCCTTCAACAAATCCTCCCTCGCAAGGCTCGTTCCTAGGGTTTCCTCTATAACGCTGCTGCCGCCGGAATCCGTTGCCGCATAATAAACATTCTTTATGTTTTGAGTTTCATTCGATTCATTATTTTCTTCATTTTCATCCGTCCTTTCTACCGGAGGCGGAAGGAAGGCACTCCCTCCACGGCTTGCCTGCCCTTCTGCCTGTCCGATGCGCATGTTGTTGCAACAAAATCACCCGCAGGAGACAGACTGCGCCCATGGGACGCAGTTCTCCTGCGGGTGATCACATTCCTTATGGAGTTTTGGGGACGACGGGAAAGGGGCTACACGCTTGTACCCCCCAAAGGACAAATAGGCTTGTGGTGTGCACAGCTTGATCTTTCCACCGTCTTTGCTTCATTGTCCTTCCCTCCCGTCATCTGTCGACCTTCCCTTGAAGTTTACCATGGAGGCAGGCAGATTTTCAAGACGGATGGTAAAAGTGGTCGATTTTTCGTAAAAGTGGTCATCCTTTCAGATTTTTTCAGATTTCACAACGTATTTTTTGTGGTACAATGAAAGAAAAGCGACGGAGGTGGCAGGAATGGAAGGCACAAGAAAGCCCATGCCTGTGGGGGTAGAGGATTTCAAGGAATTGGTCTCGGAAGACTATTTTTTCATTGACAAAACAGGTTTTATCAGGGATTACATCGATGCCAAGGGAAAAGTCACCCTCATTACCCGTCCCCGCAGATTCGGCAAGACCCTGACGCTTTCCATGCTGCAGTATTTCTTTACGGCAGAACATGCGGTGGAGAACCGAAAGCTTTTCGCGGGGCTTGACATCGAACGCGCCGGGGAGCGGTATATGAGGGAACAGGGATCTCTCCCGGTGGTCTTTTTGTCCCTCAAGGATGTGCAGCGGCCCAGCTATGCCTCGATGCTTGCCATGCTCTCCCTGCTGTTGCAGGAAGTCTATGATAACTACGGGGAGCTTCTGCACTTTGACAAATTAAAGGGGACACAAGCCCATTATTATCGACGCATCTTGGCAGGAGAGGGCACTGAGGAAGATTTGGTCATATCCTTGAGACGGCTGATGGAATACATGGAAAAGCAGTGCGGGCAAAAGCCCCTGCTCCTCTTGGACGAATACGATGCCCCGATCCTCTCCGCATGGGAAATGGGCTACTACAAGGAATGTATTGCATTTATGCGGGGATTCCTCAGCGCCGCCCTCAAGACGAATCCTTCCCTCGGCTTCGCCGTGCTCACGGGTGTGACGCGGATTTCCAAGGAAAGCATTTTCTCCGGGCTGAACAATCTCAACGTCTGCTCGGTACTGACGGAGAAATACAGCGACGCCTTTGGCTTCACGCAGGAGGAAGCAGCGCGGCTCATGGAGGACTGCGGCGTGGGAGATAAGCTCCCGGATCTGAAGCGCTGGTATGACGGCTACCTGATTGGCGGCACGGAGATTTATAACCCCTGGTCCGTCATCCAGTTCGTAGATCACGGCTGCAAGTTC
The DNA here is from genome assembly GCA_937915915.1 of uncultured Selenomonas sp. Taxonomy (GTDB): domain Bacteria; phylum Bacillota; class Negativicutes; order Selenomonadales; family Selenomonadaceae; genus UBA9786. The sequence goes on from CALGGN010000335.1 coordinate 2,772, forward strand.
CGCCCCTACTGGCTCAATACCTCCGGCAATGCCATCCTGCGGGATCTCTTGGCGCGGGTGGACAGCCGCAGGCAAAGGGATCTCTGCGGGCTGCTCCACGGGAAGCCGGTGGAAGCTCCCGCCATGGAAAACTTCGTATTCGGGGACATCCATGGCAATCGGGATGCCCTCCTGATGCTCCTTATGACCACCGGTTACTTGAAGCCCGTGGAAATGTGGAAGGACGAGAACGGCAAGGATTGGGTAAAGCTCCAGATTCCCAACTTTGAAGTACGCATGGCCTACGAAACCGAGATTCTGAACCATATCGTGCCCAGCCAAGGGGAGACACTGCTTCGGGATATGCTGCGCTCCATGGCGGAGGGGGATACGGAGGGATTTTCGGAGAACCTGTCGGATATTTTGCGGGACTTTGTAAGCTACCACGATGCCGCCCAGCCGGAGAGCTTTTACCATGGGCTCCTTTTGGGCCTTTCCGTGCTCATGGATGGCAAGTACGGCGTGGCATCCAACAAGGAATCGGGCTACGGTCGGTTCGACCTTGCCTTTTTCCCGCTAAAGGAAAGCACGCCCGGCGTTATCCTCGAAATCAAGGCGGCAAAGTCGGAGGATGCGCTGGAAGCCAAGGCAAAAGAAGCGCTGTCACAAATCGGTGAAAAATCCTATGGGGCAGAGATGGAGCGGCAGGGCGTGAAGGATGTCTGGCGCTACGGCATCGCCTTTTGCGGAAAGCGGGTTTGGATGGCGGGGGAATGAACCCTCCACCGCAAAATTTTTCAAATTTAGGAAACACTGATTAAATGAGCTTTTGTCATTGTCGAAGGATTTTTCTGTC
>CALGGN010000336.1 GCA_937915915.1 uncultured Selenomonas sp.
TCGTTCGCAACCGCCCTTTCCGTCCCATTTCGCACGGAAACGCCCGATGCGAACGGTCGGCGGCGATCTGATGTCGTTCGCATCCGGGCTTTCCGGACGGGATTGCGCGGAAACGGCGGATGCGAACGGCTGCGAGGCGCCGGGGGCGGGATGATCACCAGGGTCAGGCACTTCTGATCATTCTGGAGAACGGATATCGGGAAACGGGAAGCTAACACCAGAATGATCAGAAGTGCCTGACCCTGGTGATCATCCAATCCGGCATTGTAGTGTTCGTTCCCTGTTTCATGAGGCATTGGCGTCGGCGAATGCCGACAGGGGAATTTGACTTAGGAAAGGAATCAGCAGTGGGAGCATTCAGCGACAAGGTGTTCGAAGTGGTGCGTTGCATCCCTTCGGGGTATGTGACGACCTACGGCGATATCGCGCGTTCGATTGGCGAGCCGCGCAAGTCGCGGTTCGTTGGTTATGCGCTGCGCAACAACCCCGACCCGAGCATCTATCCCTGCCATCGCGTGGTATTCAAGGACGGCGGCCTCGCGAAGAACTACATCTTCGGCGGCGCAGACGCACAACGTAAATTGCTCGCAGGTGAAGGCGTCCCGTTCGCGGATGACGCGCACGTAGACATCGCACGTTGCCGTTGGACACCCGGTAGCGATGCCCTGGGCCGCCCCACCGATATCGACTGGGAAGCGGAAATGGCAGAGTAGCCCCAGAATCCTTCGCCCTTTGGCAGCGCAAAGCCGCATCTTCTTGCGATAGGCACGGCATATAAAAGGACGCCGCAAATTGCGGCGCCCTTCGGATTCGGACTACGCTCCCGGAGCTTACGCGTCGGGGGGCTCCGTCATGCGGAGGCTGGATGCGGACTGGCTGACGCCGGGGCCTTCCTGACGAGCCGTGCCGGGCATGTATTCGCCGCTCGGGGCGGTTGGCGCGCTCGAGCTGAAATTCACGGATGGCGCCGTGGCCGCTTCGGCCGCTGCACTGAAGCCCGCCTTCTCCTTGAAGCCGAACAGGCGGAACATCCTGACGATGTGCTGCTTGTAGCCCTCGCGGATCTTCGTCGTGGCGCTGTCGGTCTCCAGGTAGTAGTCCTTCAGTCCCAGCGTCAGTCCGCTCTGTCCGATGTTCACGATGTTCTGCGACGCGTTCTTGTCGTCGGCACCGAGGTAGATGCCGAAGAACTCGGTCTCGCCGTAGGGCATCATCTCCAGCTGCAGGTCGAAGAGCTGCTTCTTCTTCTTGGCAGCCTCGAGGCGCCGGATGACGGGCATGACGGGCTCCAGTCCGTCCTGCTCGCGGCGTGCCGAGTCCATGGCCAGCTTATAGAGGTCGCTCAGTTTCTGCTCCACGGTACCCTCGGCGTAGGTCTTGCTCTGCAGTTCCTTCAGGATGCTTTCGTAGATATCTCCCAATGCATGAATATTTTCATAGCTCCCAAGGTCAATGGCGTCAATGACATTCACCATCTGCCGCAGGAGCACACCATCCTTCATGTACTGGTTCGCATCCTCAAAAACGCTTTTGACAATGCTCTCTCGGATGGTTGTGCCCTCCGCAAGGGCCAGTTCCTTCAGTTCCTTGAACAGCTTGCCCACGAAATCCAGCAGGTCGTCCCCCGTAAGCCCATCTCCGGCTTTTTCCTCATGCGCCCAATTGCGCCAGCGGTACTTTTCGGGAAGCACGGAGGCATAGGCATCCTCCATTTCCCAATCCTCTTCCTTTGCGTCATAAACCTTGAGAAAGAGCATCCAAACGATCTGTTCAATGCGTTGGGCATCGCCGTTGATTCCGGGGTCGCTGCGCATAATGTCCCGAAGTTTCTTGACCAATCCGCCTAAATTTCCCATATCTTACCCTGCCTTGTAGATTTCGTTTTCCAGTGCCTTGAGCGCATCCTTGTACTCCTGCTTGCCGCCAAAGCAATTTTTGATGATGCGGCTGGGCTTGCCGTACTTCTGGAACTCCTTCATGGCAAATATGGAGGTTTCCTCGATGGCCTTGATGCCAAGGTTCATATACTGATTCAGGAGCAGTTCCAGAACCTCCTTTGCCGCCCCGCTGAATCGATGCAGGAAATCCCTCTTTTTGACACTCTCCGCCCGTTCGCGCCGCGTCAAGGGCTTCTGGTCGTATGCCACATGGCAGATGAAATCATAGTCGTCCACATCCCCCATGCCCATGTCCCGCTTCAGCCGGTCCAAATCAATTCCCTGCTTTGCCAATGCCTCCGCAATCGCCTTCTTTTTCTCCTCGGCGCTCCAAGTATGGATGAACTTATCCAGTGTGCCGTATTGCCCTTGGACGTTCTCCCGCGTATAATCCACGATGCTCTCCTGCTTCAGGAGCTTTCCGTTCATATCGTAGATGGACACTGTTTTGGTCGTGGTGAATACCTTGCAGCCGTCCTCGCGGACAAAGGGAATTGTCCTTGGCTCCCTTTCTCCTCCGGCTGTTCCGCTGTCGGCTCCGCCGTAAGTTCCGGTCTCATCGCCCTCTGCTACGCCTTCCGGGGAGGGCGTTCCGTCCCCGCCTTTCCCTCCGGCAAAACCGGGAGCCTGCTCGATGGGGCCGTCCCATTCGGGATCGGCAAAGAGCCGTGTCACATCACGGAAGTCCATGATGGTGAAGCTGGTTTTTCCGTCCTCCCAGCGGATGCGCGTGCCACGTCCCACAATCTGCTTGAAGAGTGTCATGGAGCCGATATTCCGGTCAAGCACAAGCAGTTTGGCCATCTTGCAGTCGGAGCCGGTGGACAGCAGTTCCGAGGTGGTCGCAATCACAGGATATTTCGCACTGACAGAGATGAAGTATTTCAATTTGCTTTTTCCATAGGTATCGCTGCCTGTGATGCGAACGATATAATCCCCGTTTTCCTTCATCATGTCCGGATTGCAATTTGCCAAGGCCACGCGCATCCGTTCCGCTGCGTCCTCCGTGGCGCAGAACACGATGGTTCTGGCATAGCGGTCCGTTGTCTTCAAATAGGCCGTGATCTGTTCCGCCGCCTCCCGAATCCTGTCCTCTATGACGATGTTGTAGTCATAGTCTGTATTGTTATAGATGCGATCCTCAATCTCGTTTCCGAAATAGTCCCGCTGCCCTTTGATGGGACGCCAGCCCTCTCCGATATTCGTATGGACATTCACCACGCGGAAGGGGGCAAGGAAGCCGTCCTCGATGCCCTGTTTCAAACTGTAGCTGTAGACAGGCTCGCCGAAGTAGTCCGTATTGGAAATGTATTTCGTTTCCTTCGGCGTGGCGGTCATGCCGATCTGCGTTGCCGCAGAAAAATATTCCAGTACCATGCGCCAATGGCTGTCCTCTTTTGCCGAACCCCGATGGCACTCGTCCACAATGACGAGGTCAAAGAAATCGGGCGCGAAGAGTTCCTGAAAGTGGGGGACGTCATCATTCCCGACCATCTGCTGGTAGAGGGCGAAGTAAATTTCGTAGGAAGTGATGGTCCTTGGGTCGTCCTTTGCAAAGTCCACCTTGTGGATGACCTTTTCGAGCGGCTTGAAATCCTGCTGGATGGACTGGTCCACCAGGTTGTTGCGGTCCGCCTTGCTGGTGGAAGGGATGCGCAGGAAGATCATTTCCTTCCCGTTCACCTTTATGACGTAATCCTTGTATTGATCGTTGTATTTCCGCGTGCTGACCGTATAGGTGCCGTTCCTGAGGGCTTCCAGCACATCGGGATTCCACTCGATGCCATTTGAGAGCCCGAGCACGTCGGAATACTGCACCTCTTGGATCAGGTCGAGGCCCGTCTGCCTGCCGGCATCCGTGCTCTCCCTGTAGTTCAGCTTGAGCTGCCACACCTGTCCCTCGACGGGATACAGCGTGCTTTCGCCGGTGGGATCCGCGTTGCCCTTGATGGCAACCTGGCTGGAGCCCACCGTCTTGGTCAGGGTCCTCTCCCGGGGAACCGTGATCC
>CALGGN010000337.1 GCA_937915915.1 uncultured Selenomonas sp.
CTAATGAAAAGTTTGCTGTTTTTGCTTGATTTGTGGGAAATATGAATAATTCAGGTCAAAGGTTAGGTTGTTGTAGAGATCTGAAAATACTTGTAAATTTTCGATGTGTTTAAGCTTCAATTCTCGATTGCTTTCCATATCGTATAAGAGAAAATAGTTTATTTTGACTTCACTGGGTAGACTATCGATGATTGATAGGATTTGTACCGTTATAAATGGCATGAGATTTTCATCGGCAGAGGTCATAATATTGATTGATTGATTGATTGATTGATGCATATTACGTTCCACCTTTCATAATACATCTCATGCCTTTCCGTATTCCTCGATACTCTGCGTCACGAATGCCATCAGAGCTTTCAGCATGAATGAAACAAACACGTTGCTGTCTTCCGCCTCCTGGCTAGCGGCCAACGCCTCAATATATTTCGCTTTATCTTCTTTTCTCACTACACTGGGCAGGAGATTCCGTTCCATCTGGAGCAAATTCGTCAGCAGTCTGCACATACGTCCATTGCCATCCACCCAAGGATGGATAGAGACCAATCGATAATGTGCTTCAAACGACATCGCATAGATGGCAGCTTCATCCTCCAAAACACTCCGACGAGCCTTATTGAGCCACAAGCAAAAATCTTCCACCCTTTGAGGGATTTTCTGATAGCTGAGATAGGATCTGCCGCCCCTGCCTGCGCTGACATTGACCAAGCGAAAATCCCCTTGGGATGAATCGAACGAGCCAAGCGCCGTATGGTATACGCTGCCCGTATTCCGCATGACCATGGCGGAGAGTTTTCGAAGCAACTCCACCGTAATCTCCTGTTTTTGCGGAATCCATGCTTTGACGAAATCATACGCCCTTTTCAAATCGATGTTCATGAGCTGCTCCGTCACATTGCGCCCTCCCGGGACAATCCCCTCGTCGAACATCAACGCATTCTCAATTTCCGTGACAGTCGAGCCCTCAATCGCCGTGGAATGTGTCACAATAGAATACAAATAGAGTTTTTCGAAATCGACCTGTTTCTCGACTCCCAAACGATGGAACTCCTGCAGAACATGATTGAGCTTTTCACAAATCTCTTCCATTGCACCACCTCAATCCTTCGATTCACAGCTCGGCATCCAACAATGCTTTCATGAGATCGGCAACACCCGTGCTTTGCTTGGATGTTGCGGCAACCATTTCGTCCATATATTGCGCATTGTGATCTACCCGATTGGAGAAATCGGAGCAAAAACGTACAATATCCATCTCGGAAATCTGCCGTTCTTTTGCGCTTGCCATAGTGACCAGCACAAACTCAGCCAACTTGTACATAAGCAGGAACACCTTGTAATTGAGTGCGCAGGATCCGTGAATCCTGAACGGATACAAATTCAGGAAAAACTCATTGACCAGATAATTTTCAAATAGATAGGAAAATTCTTCCAGCATCCAAAGCCGCACAGGATGACACGTTTCAAGATATCGATTTTTCAGATCCGTGAGGGAAACGCTTTCTACGTCCTCCAACGAAAGAGTCTCCGTCACATAATCCAAGTATATGTGTTTCCCAAAAAATGCCGCATTCTTCCCGTAAAGGCTCTCTATCATTCCCAGCATTGCCCTCATATATTCGTGTGGCGAAAACTTCACCGTCTGCAACATGCTTGGAACTTCCTGCATGAACTCCTCGGACGTGTATAGCGCGGATAACTCCGCCCACTGGTGGGATTTTCCCTCTCGCAGCAGATCATCCACCTGTTCCAGAAAGAACCCCAATACAATCAACCGCTGGTCAATCCGAAGCCTGCGATTCTGCAGGATGGAAATTCCGCCATATTGTACGTCAAACCTTCGATTTCCGAGTTCATCCGTCAGTCTCCGACGGATGAAATTCATCTCCGGCACAGGCACCTCCTCAAAAGCCATCGGTTCCCGTTGGAGCAAAATAAGTTTTGCCGCTACGGGGCAGGTAGGAGTCAGACATCGTTCCGCAAGATCTCCCACAATATTGTTGATTCTTGGATATTCCCTGCATATTTTTGACAAATACTGCGCCCCATGATTTTTCTGCAGCTCACACAGCAAATCCTGCCTCAAAAAAGGGCACGCCCCATCAGGTCTCAGCCGGATCCTGAACCCCTTCCTCTCTTTATGGAACTTCAAATGGGATATGATGCGTTTTCTTTCCGCGATTGGCTCAATCCCGCAGTATTTCTGATATGTTCCGGCATCAATATCGATAGCCCACTCGCGGCAGCACTTCGCACCGCAACTTGCTCCATCGCACTGAAAACGGCTGACATACTCCGGTTGCAAACAACTACGCTGCTCCTTCTCCATCTTGATTATCCTCCCTATCATTTACTCAGGGAACGAATCAAATGCAACAGGGCAAAATCCGTTGTGTGCATCTGCCCTGCGGTTTTCAGTGCCTGCTCCTGCTGTCCCAGCTCCGTCTGCACAATGGCAAGGTTCCGCAGGGTCTTTTCATCATACTGATCCAGCTCCCATGCAGCATTCAGCAAGAATTCCGCAGAGGAAAACTTCCCTGCGACATAATCCGCTCCTGCAAATGCGTTGAGGAGACGGACTTTCTCCGTGACGGAACATTGCTTGCCCAGCACCTCCTGCTTGCGTGACAGGGCCTCACCCTCTGCCGAATCGGACGATTGCTCCTTTGCCTCGGCTGCTTCCGCCCCTGTCTGCCGGGGTTCCGCTTCCTGCTCGTTTTTCTTTTGCGCTTCTGCCGACTGGATTTTCTGCTTCAATGCCCGCAGACGCTCCAGCGCACTCATTGCGCCTGTGCCGGTTCCCCTTTCCGCCTGCGCTTCTGCTTTCGGTGCTTCCGCCGGTTTCTCCATCACGGGCACGGCACCTGTAGGTGGTGCTTCATCCCTGGGAGCTTCCGTACCATCCTTCAGCAAATGATGCTCTTCCAGAAAATCCCGTACATGAGGATAGTCCGACTTCACCAGCTCGGCTTCATATTCCCCGTAGTACTTCAGCAGCTTTTTCAGCTCGGCAACCTGCTCCTCCGTCAGCGACTTACCGTAATGCGTGAAGATGAACTCATAGATGGCCAGCGCATCACCGATGCGATCCTCCAACAGGCATAACCTGCCCAGCAAAATGCGTGCCTCGATATGCCCGCCATTCACCTGCAGCGTATTCTGGCTCCACTTCGCCGCGCGCTCATAGTCGCCCGCCTGAAAATAGTTCCATGCAATCGCGTATATGATTTCCTCATCCCGGCACCCCAGCTTCATCAGCTCGGCAAGCGTCTCCAGCGCGTCCCCGTTCTCCATCCGCTCTTCTTGTTCCCTTGCCTTCTGCTTGAGTTCCCGGATCTTTCGGTTCGTGTCCGACTGATTCTGCTGCTGCTTGTTTTTGTTCATTTTCCGGCTTGCCTTTCCCATGGCCAAAACCTCCCGATTAAAAAATCTCATCCTGTTTATCTTCGCTGTTTTTCCTGCCATTCCTGCCAGATGTCAAGATACTTTTTCTCCAAATGCCGCGTATAGGATCTGGGTGCCAAGCCCTCGGACTGCATCATCATCTGCCGAAGATTGCGGTGCAGGATATCCAAAAGTTCCTCGTCCCGTGCAAGCGCGACGGCCCTGCCGATATACTCCTCGACCGTGAACACTGCCAGTTCTTCCAGACCGACTGCCCGCAAAATACTGAGCCCGAATCTGGTATTGCGCCGCTCCCCGTAACGGGTAATGACGGGAACCCCCATATAGAGCGCATCCAGCGTCGTACCTCCGCCCGGATAAGGATAGGTGTCCAAGGCGATATCCACATCCAGATAGCGCTCCATATACTCCAGACTGGCAGGCTCGAAACAGACGCGATCCATATCAAATCCCATGGTGCGCATCTCATCATACGCCTCATCCATCAGGGAATCGCTTCCCATCGCTTTCCCCTTCATGAGCAGTCTGGCAGCGGGCAGTTGTTCCAAGATCTGCTGCCATGCCCGCAGCATGGTATCCGTAAATTTCCGATATTGGTTGAACACGCCAAACAGGACATAGCCCCGCCTCCTGCACGGTGCTCCCTCCGAGGCAGGCAGATCGTTCCGTCCCGCATAGCAGAACTGGCTGGGAAGATACAGCGGTTTTTCCGATAAAAAGTCATCGTGCATACCGGGAGGATCAATGGCGGTATCGGAGATCAAATAGTCCATGGCAGCCAAACCTGTCGTATTCAGATATCCCAAGCCTGATATTTGGACGGGTGCAGGCTTCCATGCAAAGGCGGGCAGCCCGCTGTTTGCCGTATGTCCCGCTAAATCCACCAGAATATCGATCCCATCCTCATGGATTATCTCCGCCAAAGATTCGCAGGACAGCTTGGACACATCCTGCCACCTGTCCACCATTCTCTGCAGCTGTCTCGTGAAAGCGTCCGTTTCCCTGTTCCTCTGATAGCAAATCACCTCGAACGTGTCCTTGTCGTAACATGCCAAGAAGCCATAGTAAATCGAAAACATCACATGTCCCCGGAAATCGGGGGACACATAGCCCACCCGTATCCGCTTGTGGCAATGCTGTTCCAATGCGTGCGAAAAAGGCCGGATCCCACGGAAAATTTCTCCATAGCGCCGATGCTCTTCGTAAATTTCTCGCGAGGACATCTCGGTATAATGCAATGTCAGCAGGAGTGAACTGAAGGATCCTACCCGTTCCTCCATGGTGCCCGGCAACTGCGCCGCAATCCGATCGCTCTCAATGCTCTCTGGGGTACGATGCCTCAGTAAAGCTGTCTTCGCAAAGCTTCCACGCACAGCACGCTCAAATGTCCAATCCGGTGAGGCCTCCCCCCCACATTGTGCGATAGCCTCCGCATAGGCTTCATAGGCTCCGATGGCATCCCATAGGTTGTTCCGCATATCGCCCAAATAGCCCCAGAGCCACGGGCTGGCCTTGGGATTCTTTTCTGTCGCGCGTTTCAGCCACACAGCCGCCCGTTCCCAATAACGCTGTTCGGAAAGATGGCAGTAAGCCTCCCCCAGCATCCCGCAGACCTCTGCATCCTCTTCGGCATCACCCGGCAAATAACGGGATGCATGTAACACCTCTTCCCACTTCTCCTCACGATAGGCCGCTTTCATCCCGTCCAATGCGTTAGTTTTTCTCGGTACTCCGACCTTCTTCTCATATTTCCGCCAAATCCTCAGATAGCTGCTTCCCATATCCGTCATATAAAGTCCTGCATCCATCACGGGGGATTGGAGCACGCGCCGCCGCAGGATCTGGTGCAATTCCTTCAGCCGTTCAGGATTCTTCGCCAGCGCGACTGCTTTTTCCGTATAGTCCGCCTCGCTTTCGGCACAGCACTCCGGAAGTCCCAGATTCATCAACAGGCTATAGCCGAAACGCGCATTATGCCGCTGCCCCACCAGCGTGATGACGGGAACACCCATATAGAGCGCATCGCAGGTCGTCCCGCCGCCGGGATAGGGATAGGTGTCCAGCGCGATATCGATTTTCCCGTAGGCATCCAGATACCGGATGGTATGCCCCTCCACCATGACACGTTCCAAGTGGATCCCTGCCCGCTTCATGCGCTCCATCGCGTTTTTCCTGCCAAGCTTCAAATCGAAGATATGCGCCTTCAAAAAAAGCCTTGCCCCCGGAACCTGGTCCAAGATTCTCGCCCAGACACGGAGCATAGCATCGGTCACCTTCGCAAAATTATTCAGGCTCCCAAAAGTGACGAAACCGTTTTCCTGAAAGGGCGCGGGCGGGCATGGCATGGGATCGTCATGCCACATATAGCAAAAATGGCTGTGGGGCAGCCGCAACAGCCGCTCTGTGAAATAGCCGTCGTTCAGCCCCGGCGGATCCGTGTAGAAATCCGCCAGAAAATAATCCACAGCGGAAAGCCCCGTCGTATTGAAGTAGCCGATGCCGCAGACCTGCACAGGTGCGGGGCGATAGGCTAGAACAGGCAGGCAGTTGTTTGCCGTATGGCCTGCCAGCTCCACCAGAATGTCGATCTCATCCTCATAGATCAGCTTTGCCGCCTGCGCTGGTTCCAACAGGCGGATATTGCGCCAGCCATCAATGGACGCTGCGATCTCCTCGCTGGCAGCATCCTCCTTGCAGTTCGCATAGGCATAGACCTCGAACCGGTTCCTGTCGTAGCTCTTGAAAAGAGCATAGCTGAAAAACAGCACCACATGAAACCGCAAATCGGGGGAAATGTACCCGATCCGAAGCTTTTCATGCTCCCGCAGCCGTTCATGGACATATGGCTCCACCTTTGCAAAGAACCTCTCGTATCCCTTGGAAGCGGCAAACAGCTCCTCCCTGCTCAGATTCCAATAGTGCAGATTCATCAGATAATTGCTGTAATCGCTCAGCAGGCTCGGATTGTTCTCGCAGGCCGTTGCAGCCAAATAGTGTTGGGACGCTTTCTGCGGATCTCCGACCTCGCGGTACATCCTTGCCGTAATATTGTGCAGCAGAGCTGTCTGCCAAGACTCGGTGTCCCCACGTGCCAGCGCCCTAGAGGCTAACGAAAGCGCCCGTTCATAATCCGATTCCATATAGGCGACCCGGCATTGCAGGAACAGCAGGTAACCGTTCAGCGGAAACGTCCTCGCCAGGAAATCCACTGCCTCCTTTGCCTGATCCAAACGCTTCTCATCAATGAAAAGGCTGGCGACACGCTCCATGACGCTCCGATCCTTCGGTTTTCGTTCCAGCAGACGCTTCGCGCTCTCCAGTGCCTGTTCCATATCTCCGGTGTCGTGGCACAGATCCATACGCCTTGCCAGATGTGACGAACTTTCCTGTGCCTGTCGCTTGCTGCTCATGCTTCCGTTCCTTTCCCCGCGGGATGTATTTCCACCTGCGGAAACTTTGGCAGCCACCTCGGCGGCACGATTCGCAGCCAATCCAGGGTTTCCCTGCTCAAAGGATTTTTCTCGCATTGCACTGCCGCGCGCCTATAGGTCTCAGCCAGCTCTCTCGCGCATCGATAGGCCGCATCCTCATAGCGCCCGGCAATCATGAAATTTGCGTAGGAATCCGTTTTCGGCTGGGAAAAATACAAATAGATTTCCCCCGGCGGGAAGAGTCGGAGCTGCTCGCAAAGAAATTTCTTCGCCGCATCGTCCAATGGCAGTGCCTCAAAAAAGGCGATGGTCTTCGTCATATCCCCTCGTAAAAGCACCCGCAGGGCATCTTGCAAACAACGCTCCTGATAAAAATATGTCTTCAAGCTCTTTTGCCAATACTGCAGCGCGATACTTTCCTTTCCCTCCTCCTGATAAGTTCTGCCCAAAAGGTAATACAGCTCGGGCATGACGGTGGGCATAAAAACATGCTGTAGTTCCTCGGGGTTCTCCTCTGGCAGCTCACTCAGCTCCATGGCGCGGAAGAACTGCTCTCGCGCTTTCCCATACCGCATCTGCCGGAAAAACACCTTCCCCTTTTCCCACGAAAGTTCCGCCCACCGAGGATGCTTTGCAAGGGCTCTTTCCACTTCTGCCATCCCTTGCTCCGCCAGGGTTCCGAGCTGATCCATGGAAAACAAGAGCGTAAGCCATGCCTTGCGCTCTGACTCCTGAGAATCGCGGGTCCTGTCGACATACGCCAAAAAACGCCTTGCATAGTCCAAACTTTTCTCGAATTCCCCCATGCTGTAGTATGTGTCCATGAAATAGGGGAACTTCTTTGGATCGTCCTTTCCTTCCCGCGCCCGTTCCTGCAAAAGCAGTTCAAGATTCCGTTTGTTTTTCTCCGCTTGAGTCAGGATGCTGTAGCCCGTATGGATAAACATCAGGTCGGTCATCTGATATTCTCGTTTGCCGCTTTCCATTGCCATGTTCCGAATCATCTCATGCACGCTGCCTACATAGCGCAGCGTCCTGCTCCTCCGAAATATCCGCATCTGATACGCTTGGTCGATCACCCGTCCGTGATCCGCCTCGTCAATATTGAGAAAAGGGCTGATCAACCCCACAATTTTGCGCTGCGGATGCACCTCCTGCAGAACTTGGGGCAAACGTTTCAAAGCATCCTCCGTGAAATACTCGTCCGCATCCAAAAATATGATCCAGTCCCCATGCGCCTGATCCAGTGCATAATTCTTCGCCGCAGAGAAATCATGGATCCATTCAAAGAAATAGACCTTTGCGCCGCCTGTCTCCGCAAGCTCCACCGTCCGATCCGTGGAGCCGGTATCCACCACGATGATCTCGTCCGCAATCCTGCGGACATTTGCCAGCCAACGTTCGATGTGTTTTTCCTCATTTTTTACAATCACGCACGCAGAAACCGAAATCTTAGGCATGTGCTCCCACCTTCCCGCACCAATCCAAATACGTCTCGACCGCGCCGTCCTCTACTGTCCCCATGTCCTGCGCCCGAAGCAGACACTCTCGTGCAGTCTCTTTCTCTCCAGCATGATAGAAGCAAATTCCCACATTCCGCCAGAAAACAGCATCCGCCTCTTCGGCACCCGCAGGGATCGCACCATAGAGCAGGAAAGCCGCATCCCAGTGCCGCTCCTCCATGCAGACATCTGCCAACTTCCGAAGAATAGTCGGCGAGAAATCTGCCGCCATAGCAAGAAATCTCTCCCGAATCTCCGGAGATGCCCCATCGAGAACCCATTTCAGGGCAATCCTATACCCCTCCGCATCTTTCGGACGCAACACGTTGCTGTCATCGAAATAACGGATCGCCAAAGGCTGCAGAAAGGACAGCAGCTCGGGGACACACTCTCTCACTGCCTGATTATCGGCCTCCTGCAGGCGCAACAGTGCCAGTAAGAGCTTTCGGTTCCGTTCGGCCGCCTCCTGTATGGTCACCGCCGAAACCTGTCCCTCCGGAAGGTTCTCATCCGTTCTCATTTTTTCCTCCCAGCTTTTCATCCGCTTTTCAGCCAACGCTGCCATGTCCGCTGTGAACAGGCTCGGTTCCCATCCGCGCTCCCATGCCCTGACGCGGAAGCTCTCCAATGCATGACGCATATGGCGGACGGCCTGCGCATACATGCCCTGGGCAGCCTCACATTCCGCGAGATCTGCCGAAAACTCCGGGATATCCGGGAAAGCATCCACCGCTTGCCGACAAACTTCATATCTCTCCGGAAGCCTGTCTTCCGTCTCTGCCAAAAGCTGCAGCAAGATGCGATAGGAGCGGCTGGCATAGCTGCTGCTTTTCTTCCCTCCCGACGCGATGTCCATGCGGGCATATTTCTCCGCCAAATCCGTTTTGCTCATCCCTAAGTAAACATCCGCAAGATAACCATAGACACGTTCTGGATGGCTGCTTTCCTTCATCTCCCGAAGCAGCATGTTCAAATTTCTCTCTGTCTTGGCATCAGACAGAGTGGCAGAATAGCCTGTATGAATAATCTGCAACTCATGAGGTTTCAGCCGAACAACCTGAGAAAGCGTACGTTCATGCAGGCAAAGTTCCTCATGTATCCTTCCTCGAAAACGCAGTCCTTCCCGTTTGGGGAAAATGCGAATGGCAAAGGAGTCAATCAGGACCTCGCCGCCATGATCCATGTCAATGTTGCGCAGGGGAAGAGCCAGCCCATCTGCAGCTTCCGCAGGCAGATGGTTCAAAATGCTGCGCAGGTTCCCCTGCGTCTCCTCCGAAACATATTCATCCGCATCCAGAAACACGATCCAGTCTCCCGTCGCTTTGTCAATGGCAAGATTGCGTGGCTTCGAAAAGTCTTCCTCCCACGGCGAAACATAAACTTTCGCCCCGAATTCCTTGGCAATCGATACCGTGCGATCCTCTGACCCCGTATCGACGACAACGAACTCGTCCACAGCGTTCCGTAAGCTGTTCATAGACTTCCTCAGAACCCGCTCCTCATTTTTCACGATGTAGCATGCGCTCAGTTTCATTCCTCCACCCTCTCCTATCCCTTCTCTCTGGTATAAAGATTCTACATCAACAAAAAAAACCCTCTCCCGAAGGAGAGGGTTGAAAACTTGGCAGTTTTTGAAACCAACTGTCGGATTACTGGAGCAAGCTGAGAACCGAGCTACTGTTCTGGTTCGCCTGAGCCAGCATGGACTGAGCGGCCTGCAGAAGAACGTTGTTCTTCGTGTAGTTCGTCATTTCCTTTGCCATGTCGGCATCGCGGATGGTGGACTCGGAAGCCTGGACATTCTCGCTTGCCGTGGTCAGGTTGCTGCTGGTGTACTCGAGACGGGACTCGATGGAGCCGATGGTCGTCTGCTGGTCGAGAGCCTTGGACACTGCGTTGTCGAGCACCGCGATGGCTGCATTCGCTTTCTCCTGCGTGCTGATGTTCAGCTTCGTGCCGTCAGCGCCCTTCAGACCGAGCGCCTCGGAGCGCATATCCTTCAGGCCGACCTTGATGCTCTGGTTCGCCTTCGCGCCTACCTGCAATGTCAGCGCATTGTCCGAGGAAGCATTCTCTGCGAAGATGCTCTGGTCGAACGCATCCAGCGCTGCATTGGCAGACTTCTTGACATTGCCCTGCGAATCCGTGATACGGATCGTGATGCCATTCACCGCGCCCGTAATTCCGGCACTATTCGTTGCAAAGGTCAACGCATTTTCCCCGCTTGCCGTATTGACTGCGTTTCCGCCCGAATCCACGCCAATATTGCTGGTCTCACCAGTCAACTTCACTCCGGCACCCAAGTCGTTCAACTTGGTCTCAATTGTCTGCAACGTCGAATCAGTTCCTACCTTGAAGCTCGTCGTATAGGTCTTGCCGCCCTTTGTGAAGGACACCGAAACCGAATCCGTCGACACAATCTCAAGAGAATCCCCCGCACGACGATTCAGTTCCGTCAGATTCGTACTTGTCTTTGTGGTTTCCGCCAACGCCTGATTTGTAAAGGAAGCCTGCGTCGCAGAACCAATCGTGTTCTTGGAACCATCCACCAGATACTTGCCGTTGTAGGTGACGTTTGCGTTGTCATCGATCTGGTCGATGGACTGATCGAGTTCCTTCTGGATGGTCTGGCGGTCAGCGTCCGTGTTCGTGTCGTTGGCTGCGTTGATGACCTTTTCCTTCAAGGTCTTCAGGATTTCCACCGTGGAGCTTACCGCGCCCTCAGCGGTCTTCATCATGCTGCTGCCGTTCTGGGTGTTCTGGTTTGCCTGGTCAAGGGAGCGGATCTGGACGCGCATGCGCTCGGAAATCGCATACCCGGAAGCATCGTCCTGCGCGCTGTTGATCTTCATGCCCGAAGAAACCTTTGCGAGGCTCTTCGTGAGTGCGCTCGAGTTCTTGTTCAGCGTGTTCAGAGTGCTGATTGCCGACATGTTGTTCTTTACTACCATTGCCATGATAAATTCCTCCCTGATTTTACATTTAATGTCTACGGGCATCCCTGCCCGCTGTTTGCTTTATAATAGCAAGCAGCTCCTGCCTTTGCGATGGTTGCTAGCTCACCTCGCCAACCCTCGCCGCTTGCTGATTACCTTTCTTACATCCTATATATCGGAGCTTTTTCGTTTTCCTTAAGTGTTTTTTGAAACTTTTTTTATTTTTTTCGTTTGTTTTTTGGCTTGCCGTGAATCATCTCTGCCTTACACTTACTATATCGGAGCTTTTTCGTTTTCCTTAAGTGTTTTTTGAAACTTTTTTTATTTTT
>CALGGN010000338.1 GCA_937915915.1 uncultured Selenomonas sp.
TCTCCTGGGACGGATGGGCATGGGCTCCGTCTCCCGCGTTCACGATGACCGGAGCGACCACACGGGACGCATACGCTGCAGCCCCCTCCGCCTTATGGCGCATGACAATCGCATCCACGCCCATCGCCTCGACCGTATAGAGCGTATCGCGCAGGCTTTCCCCCTTCACGATGCTGCTGGTGCTTGCCGTGATATTCACGACATCCGCGCCCAGATACTTGCCCGCCAGCTCAAAGGAAGTGCGCGTCCTTGTGCTTGGCTCATAGAAGAGGTTGACAATGGACTTTCCCCTAAGTGCCGGCACTTTCTTGATATCCCGGTGAATGATGTTCTTCATTTCCTTGGCGGTTTCCAGCACCAGGCGGATCTCTTCCTTCGAAAAGTCCTCCAAGCCCAGCACATTCTTGCCGCGCAGTGACATGTTGTTTTTGCCCAAGCCAATCACTCCCCCAAAAATAAAAGCTTTCTCATGAAAGACTCACAAGAAAGCTGATTAATTTGCTGCGACATCCGCAGACCCGCCTGCAAAATCATCTGCAGAACGCCCACGGTGCATGCTCCCTTTATGGCCTCTCTGGACCAGATTTAAAAGGCGATATACTGTTTTCATTTCCCGATTTCGCTTATCATATCACAAACGGATGCAAAAATCAATCCTCACGGAATCAAACAAAAGGCTGCCATGCACGAAACCGAACTTTTCTCTGAAAAATGCAAAGAAAATTCCCAACCGGATCTGGCTGGGAATTTTCTTGTCAGACCATCCCGTGTTCCATCATGTATTCCGCAATCTGCAACGCATTGAGCGCCGCACCCTTGCGGATCTGGTCGCCGCATACCCAGAAATTTAGGCCATGCTCAATGGACTCGTCCTTGCGCAGGCGTCCCACCTCCACATCATTTCTGCCGGAGGTCTCAAGGGGCATCGGATATTCCATCTCCGCAGGATTGTCCTTCATGATGATGCCCGGAAATGCCGCAAGAGCCTTCTTGGCCGCTTCTACACTGACCTCATCCTCGAACTCCACATTCACGGACTCTGCATGGCTGCGATAGACCGGAACGCGCACCGTCGTTGCCGTGATGCGCATGGAATCGTCCTCCATGATCTTCTTTGTCTCGTTGATCATCTTCATTTCCTCTTTCGTGTAGAGGTTATCCTGAAAGACATCAATCTGCGGAATCAGGTTGAACGCAATCTGATAGTGCTTCGGCAGGGAAGCTCCCGGCAGGATACTCGCCGTGACCTGCTTGCCTGCCACGATATCCTGCACCTGCTGCTCCAGTTCCGCCATTGCCTCTTTGCCACCACCCGAAACCGCCTGATAGGTCGAGACCACAACACGTTTGATCTTCGAGAGATCATAAAGCGGCTTCAATGCCATCACCATGATGATCGTAGAGCAGTTCGGATTCGCAATGATTCCTTTATGGCGGGAGATAGCCTGTGGATTGACCTCCGGAACCACCAGCGGAACATCTGGATCCATGCGGAAGGCGCTGGAATTGTCAATGACGACGGCCCCGGCCTTCACAGCCGCAGGGGCAAATGCCTTGCTTGCCGCACCGCCTGCAAAAAGCGCGATTTCCACATCACGGAAGGAGTCATCCGTTGCCTCCTCCACCGTATATTCCTCGCCCTTGAACTGAATCTTCTTCCCTGCAGAACGCTTGGAAGCGAGCAGTTTCAAATTCGCAAAGGGGAAATTGCGCTCTTCGATCAGATGCAAAAATTCCTGCCCGACAGCTCCCGTCGCTCCGAGAATCGCCACATTGTATTTCTTCATGAACTCTCCTCCTACTCCTCAAGATCATCAGTCAAGAAGCTGATCCAAACCGACAGTCAGTCCCTTCAATCCCGTGACACGCTTGCAAGCAAGCACAACTCCCGGCATGAAGGACTCGCGGTTCATGGAATCGTGGCGGATGGTCAGCGTCTGCCCCAATCCGCCGAAGATGACCTCCTGATGCGCCACATAGCCCGGAAGCCGCACGCTGTGGATATGCATGCCTTCATAGTCCGCACCGCGCGAACCCGTGAGTTTCTCGCTTTCCTCCGGGTGCCCCTGCCTATGCGCCTTGCGCACCTCTGCAATCATGGCCGCTGTCTGGACAGCCGTGCCGGACGGCGCATCGAGCTTTTTGTCATGATGCAGCTCGATGATTTCCACCTCCGGCATATATTTCGCCGCTTGTCGCGCCATGAGCATCATGAGCACCGCACCAATCGCGAAATTCGGCGCTATGAACGCAGGAACGCCCTGCGTCTCGGATTCCTTGCGGATCTGAGCTTTCGCATCCTCAGAAAGCCCCGTTGTCCCAACAACGGGAGACACTTTATGCTTCAAGGCTGTCATGACATTGTCGAACACCACATCGGGGCATGTGAAGTCCACCATGACCTCAGGTCTCTTGCCGTCCAAAGCCGCAGCCAGATCACTTTCCACGATAATGCCATTCGCGCCGCGTCCCAGCAACTCGCCGACATCCGTGCCTCCGCGCACATCCACCGCACCGACCAGTTCCAGTTCCTCATCATCCAGGACCGCTGCCAGCACAGCCTGTCCCATGCGCCCGCAAGCGCCATTCACCAATACCTTGATCACAATCCTTGCCTCCCAAAATTCGCATTACCTTTTTACCGTCTCCATTGTATCGTATGTCCTTCATATATGTCAAGTTGTTCTCCATAAAAAGACTTTACCTTTTTTGATTCATTCAGACCTATTCAGGCATCCATGATTTGCTTGAAATGCTCCCCATAGTGCATCGAGAGGATCGGCTGCACGAAGCGCATGTCCTCCTTGCGCTCCATCGTCTGCATTGCCGCCCGCCGCGCATCCAGAAGGATATCCACATCATGCAGCACATCCGCAATTTTGAGATCCGGCAGGCCATGCTGCATCGACCCGAAAAACTGCCCCGGTCCCCGAAGCTTCAGATCCTCCTCCGCAAGCTGGAAACCGTCTGCCGTGGACTCCATGATCTGAAGCCGCTCCTTCGCCGTCTGTGTCTTGCTTTCGGATACCAGCACACAATAGGATCGATAGCTGCCGCGCCCGATCCGCCCCCGCAGCTGGTGAAGCTGCGCCAGCCCGAATCGCTCTGCGTGTTCAACCACCATGATGCTCGCATTCGGCACATTCACGCCAACCTCGATGACTGTCGTGGACACCAAAAGCTGCACGCGGTTCGCATAGAAATCCTGCATCACCTGTTCCTTTTCCGCTGCTTTCATCCGGCCATGCACCAATCCGCAACGCAAATCGCGGAAAATTCCATGCCGAAGTTCCTCATAGACCTCCTCGGCGGAAGGAATGGGCAGATCTTCATTCATTTCAATCAACGGGCAGATCACATATGCCTGCCGTCCTGCCTCGATCTCCTTGTGGACGAAATCATAGATCAGAGGCCTGCGTTCAGGCCCGCGCACAAAGGTCAGGACCGGCTGGCGGCCGGGCGGCAGCTCCCGGATCAAAGAAACATCCAGATCCCCATAAATCGTCAAGGTCATGGTGCGAGGGATGGGTGTCGCTGTCATGACCAGGACATCGGGAAGCTGGCTGCTCTTTTTTTCCAGCTCGGCGCGCTGCGCAATGCCGAAACGGTGCTGCTCGTCCGTCACCACCAGCCCCAGCCTTGCGAAATGCACCCCCTCTTGGATCAGCGCATGAGTTCCGATCACGATGTCCAGTTCCTGGGACTTCATGGCATCGTAGAGCTCCTGCCGATTCTTTTTGGCAAGCCTGCCCGACAGGAAACCGACACGGATCCCGAAGGGCGCAAGTTGCTTCAGGAAGCTTTCATAATGCTGTGCCGCAAGGATTTCCGTGGGAGCCATCAGCGCCCCCTGCCAGCCGTTTTCCACGGTCTTGGCCAATGCGAGCATTGCAATGACCGTCTTGCCCGATCCCACGTCCCCCTGCACCAGCCGACGCATGGGAATGGGTTTCTCCATATCCGCTTTTACCTCGCGGAGGCATTTCGCCTGGTCTCCCGTCAGACGGAAGGGAAGCGATGCCATGACCTCCCGTGTCAGCCGGCTGTCGCCCAAATGACGGATGCCTCTTTGGCTCTCCCTGCTCCGCTTCTTGATCAGCAGGAGGCCGCACTGGATCAAATAGAGCTCATCGAATGCAAGCCGTCTGCGCGCCGACTTCAATTCCTCGAAATCCCTCGGGAAATGGATTGCGCCGAATGCCTGTCCGCGCTCCATCAGTGTATATTCCGTGCGTACATTTCGGGGAAGGACCTCCTGCAATTCCGGCGGATGTTCCAGAAGCGCATGCATGAGCTTCCGAAAAAATTTCTGGTTCAATTTCTCCGTCGCAGAATAGATCGGCTGGATGCCGAGAGCTTCCTCAGGCGTTTCTCCTTCGTGCAGGATTTGGAAGGAAGATAGATTGGACATGGCAAGCTGCCCGTGTCCGCCATAGGCATAGGCCGTTTTTCCCGTCACAAAGAGCTTGCAGCCGATTTTGAGCTGCTGCTTCAAATATTTCTGGTTGAACCAGGTGATCTGCAGGAAGCCGGTCCCGTCACCGACCAGCGCTGTAAGGATCGACATCTTGCGGCTTCTCCCCTGCTTTTCCGTGAGGTTCACAATGTTTCCCGAGATGGTAGCCATCTCGCCCGCATGCAGCGAAGCGATTGGAGTCAAAGTGCTCTGATCCTCATACCCGCGGGGATACCATGTCAGCAGGTCAAATACTGTCCGAATCCCAAGCTTTGCCAGCAGCTCCGCTTTTTTCGGGCCGACTCCCTTCAGATACTTGATATCATCCTGCCATTTCATGCTTCTTCCTTTCATTTCCACCAAAGCTTACCGGACACCTTCGGTGTCCACACGCCCTTACATGAAAACTAAGCTCATCTGCGCCCTTACGGGCTTGATTCGCTAATTTTTCATAGTAAACTGCACGGAAGAAAAGATGATTTTCTTCCGTGCAGTTCCTAAGGATCTGTCCAGATCCTTAGCTATGCCAAAATATCAAAGTACAAGGTCAGGTGATTGTAAAAAAGACCACCTTCCCTCTTGTAGTCATAGGACATCTCATTGAATATCCGCCGCATAAACGCAATGCCCAGACCGCCTATTTTCACGTCTTCCAAGGATTTCGGCTTGTTCTCCAATGCATCTTCTTTCAGCAGAGGATTGAAGCGTGAGCCGCCATCCTTCAATTCCAGAACAAAAGTTTCGTCTTTTTTCCATGTCCTGAGCCAGAGCTTGCCCGGCTCCTGCCCAAGATACGCGTAGGATATGATATTCACGACAGCTTCTTCAAACCCAAGCTGCAGCTTCAGTTGACGCTTCGTCGGAACGCCGCACGCCTCCGCTGATTCCATCACATACGACAGCATTTCATCGTACTTATCCAGCACGGCAGGGAATTCCTTCCAAGCAATATCGATTGGTTTCCCACTCATGGCAGGGACTCCACACTGTCATAGATCGTGAAGAACGAATCAATGCCGGATTCCTCAATAACCTCCTGTACCATTCCATCAACGTTTGACAGGACAACGGTGCCGCCTATCGCCTTTGCCTTTTTCGCCAACATCAGCAGGACACGGAGCCCCGCGCTGCTGATATACTGCAATTGCGAAAATTCCAGCACCATCTTGGGATTCCCATCCAAAAGCGGTACACTCTTCGCCTCCAGTTCCGGTGCAGTCTGCGTATCCAGACGGCCGGCGATAGACAATACTTTCCATTCGTTATGTGACATCTCTTTTATTTCCATGTGTTCATACCTCCTATAGCAAACTCTACACATCCTAAGTTTTCAACACAAATTTCCATTTTCCTCCCAAAAGGGCGACATTTTTTCAAACTATTTTCGCTCAGTCTGCACATCGCACATAGTTCATGTGAAAATACCCCGGAAAATGCCCGCCGTTTACAATATATCATGAGGAAACTTCGTATATCCTTCTTTCGTCCATCCCACAGGGGGAAGAAAAATATTGTGGAACAGTGCCACCGCGTAGCTGTCCGTGAGACCTGCCACATAGTCCGTCACTGTGCGTTCCTTTCCCCAACGTTCCTCACGTATCTGATATTCCTCAGGCAATTCCTCCGTATGCGCCATAAAGTAATTAAAGAGCTCACGCAGTACGAACACCGCCTGTTCACGCTCCCGGGTGAGGCGTTCGGAACGATAGACATGCCGGAACATGAAATTCCGGAACAGCTCCATGGTTTCCCTTACCTCGTCGGACTGGCAGATATCGTCTTTTCCCTCAGAAGCCAGAATCATATCAGACACCATGCTGGTAATCATCTGCGAAACATCCACCCCAAACCGTTTCTGTACCTCCTGCGGCAAATCCTTTGCTTCCAGCATACCCGCCCGCAGACTGTCATCATAATCATGACAGAGGTAAGCAATGCGGTCCGCTGTACGCACGATGCGTCCCTCCAGCGTCTTGGGGATTCCCTTCCCCGTATGGTTCACGATCCCATCCTTCGTTTCCATCGTGAGATTCAGTCCCTGGCCGTCGCGCTCCAGATATTCCACTACACGAAGACTCTGCTCATTGTGGGAAAAATGTCCAATGAGCTTTTCCATCGCTGCCTCCCCTGCATGTCCGAAAGGCGTATGCCCCACATCATGCCCCAAGGCAATCGCTTCTGTCAGATCCTCATTGAGTCTTAATCCCCGCGCAATCGTGCGCGAAATTTGCGATACCTCCAAGCTGTGTGTCATGCGCGTGCGATAGTGATCGCCTGCCGTGATATAGACCTGTGTCTTGTGTTTCAGCCTGCGGAAGCATTTGGAATGCAGGATGCGGTCACGATCCCGCTGGAATTTCGTGCGGAAATCGCATTCTTCCATTGGCACCTTCCGCTTTGCCTCGCGGCTCTTTGCTGCAAAAGGCGACAAGGTCTCATATTCCAGTTCTTCCGTTCTTTCCCGAATGGTCATGGCTAGCACCTCCCTATCCTCCTGCTTCTTGTACATACAAAATATTACACAACATTTGGAAAACAGTTCCTAACGAAAAAGACAGGCACAAGCCTGTCTCTCGCGTTCCTTGAACAATTTATCCCTCGACCCCAAACCTTTTGAGGAACACATCCTTCGGCTCGGGCCGACCAAAGTAGAACCCCTGAATGAGATCTGCATCGCACTCATCGCGCAGATACTCATAGGCTTCCTTCTCCTCGACTCCCTCGATACAAACCTTCATGCCGATACTATGGCAGAGCATGATGACATATTTCACGAGATTGCGATCGTACTCATCCCGCATGATATCAATGATGAACACACGATCCACCTTGACGATATTGCAGGCAAAATTCTTGAGATAGCCCAACGATGCATACCCCGTGCCGAAATCGTCCATGGCAATCTGTATGCCAAGGGAATGGAACCGCTGGAATTGCTGGTTCACGAAATCCCAATCCGTGACGCTCTGGCTTTCCGTCAGCTCGAAGATGATGGTGTGCGGATCCAGCTCATAACGTGCAACGCACTCCTCCACAAAGGGGAAGAACATGTGCTCTTCCAGCTGATAGAGGGAAATATTGATGCTCATCAGGAAATCCGGCTGATACTTCTGCCACTCCTTGCAAGTCGCAAACGCCTGCTCAATGATCCAGTGACCCACGGGGATGATCATGCGGGATTTCTCCAAGAACGGGATGAACTGCATCGGCGCCACAATCGTCTCGTCCTTGTCCCGCCAACGAAGCAGTGCTTCCGCTCCAATGAGCCTGCCGTCCTTCGCATCCACCTGGGGCTGATAGTAAAGCATGAAATCCTCGCAGCCCTTCGCGATACAGTTCTGCATGAGGTTCTGCATTCCCACATCGTAGCGCCAGCGATCATAATTCTCCTTCGAAAAGAAGCAGATACGGTCCTTTCCCATGCGCCTTGCCATGTCCAAAGCAGCTTCCGCATACTTCATCAAGGTGACGGACTCCGTCCCGTCTACCGGATAAAACGCCGCACCGGCGGACGCCGTGCAGTAGATGGTGTCCTCCGCATCGCGAATCTCGCGCATGCAGAGCTGAATGCTGGAAAAGATGATTTCCATTTCATTCGGCATCGCATCCGGCCAAAGGAATCCGAAATGATCCCCGTCCAGTTTGTAAAGCAGAATATCCGGAGGCAGCACATTCATGATGTTCTGCGCGATCTGTTTCAGCACCACATCGCCAAAATGATGCCCATAGGTCTCCTTGATGACATGGAAATTGTCCAGACCAATGATGACAACAGCGCCATGGCAGCCGGCCGACGCCTCAAGCTCATCCTTCAATGTCTTGTTCATCGCGTAGCGGTTCAAAAGTCCCGTGATGCTGTCCGCACGAAGCCGCTGATCCATCTTGATGATGACGCCGGCCCAAAACACGGGTGTGCCGTCCTCGTCACGGGCAAGCTTTCCGCGACAGTTCACCCATCCGAACTCGCCGTTCCGATACTGCAC
>CALGGN010000339.1 GCA_937915915.1 uncultured Selenomonas sp.
CCATTCGCCTCCCGGTATGTGTTCCATTGTGAATCCCTCCCTCGAACATTTATCAAATCAGGGGCTTTGTATCTCGTCTATCCTATTGTAGCAAGATTTCCACTTTAGCGCAGCCCCCATTTTTTTCCACAGCCAGTATCATCCTCTCATAACGTACATCTGTACTTTTGCCCAAATTGGGCAAAAAGTACAGACATATACCATGAGAAGATTTTACATGGCAAGGGCAGACGGATATGAACAGTGGACGTGAAGTAACTTGACAAGGAGTGATTAGGTGGTATAATTCATTTTGGATAAGTGTATATAATTTCAGTTGGTGTCAACTGTCACAACTGCCGAATCAAACGGCATAACACGGGAAAGGAGGGTTGATTAAAGGTAACACAGAGGTAACACTTTCGGTAAAAACGGTCAGATTCGCATTATTAACACCACTATATATAGTGGTTGGATAACTTGAAATGGTACAACATGTGGTGCTTTGGGCCATTCTTGTGTTATAGAATTCGACGCACACTTGTCCGAACACTCTCGGCATCCTTATGCAATCGGAAATGATTCAGCCCCGGCCTGCCCCCGCTCCTTCCAAATAGAACTGAAATTCCCAATAGAAGGATGCACCCCCTGCATCCCTCAAACGGACACCCAACCAGAAGAGCTTGCCGGAAAACAGGCAGTCGCCCAGTGGGATATCGAAATCTGCCGACCCTCCCGAAGGAATGGTAGCTGCTGAGAGCGTTCGGCTTTGGTGCTCAGCGCCTCGATAGGATAGCTCAAGAACCGGATTCACAAAATCCGCGGCACTCTGATTGTCGATATGAAGGCTCATGCCCCAGCCAGAGGGGATGCGAACCGTGTCTCCCTCCCTCTCCCATCCATTCCAAACCGAAGCGGAAACGGGAATTCCCGTGCCGCAAGGCGCTCCATTCAGGGAAAAGGTGCATTGTTCCCGCTGCAGAGAAGGATATTTCCAGCTTCGCAATGGGGAGTTCTTTTCCATATGCAAGACGGACACATCCACGGGAATCTCTCCTTCCGTGGCCGATACGGGTAACTCTCCTGTCTGGGATGGCTCCTGCTGTGCTTGTTGCGGAGGGCTTGGAACCGTATCGGGAATCGTTGCCGAAGAGTGTGCTCCCTCCATGACGAAAGCGTCACCTGCATCAGCATCCCCATCCTGCCTTGGCTCCTGAATTGTGTACAGAGCAGCCGCCGACAGAAGAAGAGCTGTCACGATTACCAGAATCCAACGCTGAAGCTTCTTTTTCCCTTGCTGACGCGCCACATCCTGCCAAAGCTCATCCACGGACGAATAACGATCCTCCGGATCGAGCGCAGTGCATTTCCGCAGGACACTCCCCAAGCTACCGCGATAACCCGTTCCCAGCATCCTCCGTATGGTGATGCCAAGGGAATAGATGTCGCTCCTTGCATCGGTCTGACCGAAACCGTACTGCTCCGGCGGAGCATAGCCCTTCGTTCCCAAGAATTCCGTATCTGGTTCCTCTGAGGAACGAGTGACGCGGGCGATACCGAAGTCGATGAGCTTTACTTCATGATTCTTTGCGAGGATGATATTGGAGGGCTTGATATCCCGGTGGACGATGTTCCGCTCATGGAGGGGGCGCAGACAGTCGCAAATTTCCTTCAGAACGTGGAATGCAGTCCCCTCGTCCAGCGTCCCATCATAACGCAGGATATCTGCCAGTGTCCTTCCGTCAATGTATTCCTCAATGACCAGCAGCTTCCCATCCTGCTCCATCAGGCGGTAGATAGCGGGGATATGGGAATCTCCCAGTTCCTTGAGCATTTCATATATGCCCTTGGAGCGTATGTCCCTCTGCTTCAGGATGGAGACTTGCTTGCCGACTTTGTCATAGATGAGCGCCACCAAGCCTTCCTCAGAATCCTTCAGGACATCCACCATCTCATAGCTGTTGCCAAGATACTCTTCCCACAGTTCCATTGCACTCTTGCCTTTCTGTCCGAAATCCACTATGATTTTATCAAAAAGCATGAGGAGGAACAAGTTTGCACGAGAAGGATACGGAGGAACTGTTTTCCGAACTGAAAGAAGACGAGGACATCCATCAATTCCTCGCACGGAACAAAAAGGAATTCCGGCTGCCGCTGCATGAATATCTGGGGCAGATTCTGAAGGATAAGAAACTGGAAAGGCATCAGGTGGTGAAAGACTCCCTTTTGGAGCGAGCCTATGGCTACCATATCTTCTCCGGAGCAAAGAAGAACCCGTCAAGAACCAAACTGCTGCCCATAGCTCTGGCGATGCACCTTGACCTGCCCGAAACACAGAAATTGCTCCGCTATGCAGGGCTGGGGATGCTTTATCCGAGGAATCCTTGGGATTCCGTCATCATATCGGCGATCCAGAAAGGTCCTTCTGTGAAGGAAACGAATACACTGCTGTCACAGGTGGGAGAAAAGCAGATGCTTGGATGAGAGAAACTGTCCCTCAGATCCGGTACAAAGCATAGAAAAATACTTTTTGAAATTTTTTGGAACAATTGGAACAGCAAGCCATAACCCTAGATAAATCAAGGGTTTCAACTGTTCCACAAAGTATAACTTTCCTATGATTCGCTGGAACACATTCTGGAACAGGACTTCCTTCGCAGGGAAATCAAGACCAAGGTCATCAATGTGACCGACGCCGTGATTTTCGAGCGTGAAGGAGAACGCTTTACCCAGGAAACCAATCTGGAAAGCTACTATGAACGTGCATACCGCTATGTAGAAGAGAATGCAGACGAGCCCGCACTGCACAAGCTGAAGAACAACATCCCTCTGGATCAGGAAGACTGGGAGGCTCTTGAGCGGATATTCTGGAGCGAGGTCGGTACGGAAGAAGAATACAAGAAGGCCACTCATACAGATGAAGATACAATGATGCCACTTGGCAAATTCGTCCGTAGTCTCACCGGGCTTGATGCCGAAACCGCAAGACAAGCATTCAGTGAATTCCTCGATACTGGAAAGTATACGGAGGAGCAGGTATTCTTCGTCAACTGCATCGTGGATTACATTGCGGAATATGGCACCTTGGAACAGCAGGAAATGGCTGATGATGAATTTGCCGGTGGCCTTAGTGTGGTTGAGGTCTTTGGTGATAACATCGTGGAATTCCAGCGCATTATGAAGATTGTTGCGGACATCAACGCCAATGCCATGCCGATGGCGGCATAATTGGACGATACGAAAGGAAAGAGAATGGAGAGCAATCAGATTCTGTTGGAGACCAAGTTCGTCAGCGATATCAAGGGGACGTTTTTCGTCCCCTCCTATCAGCGCGGGTATCGGTGGGGTCAGGATGAAGTCCTCCGGCTTTTGAATGACGTTTACACAAACGGCAAAAAGAACTATTGCCTGCAGCCGGTGGTGGTTCGCAAGAGCGGCGATGCCTATGAATTGATTGATGGGCAGCAGCGGCTGACAACGCTATACTTGATTTACCGCTACATGAAGAACGTGAACCCGATGTTTATCAGCGAGCCAGCCTTCAATCTCACCTATCAGACCAGGGAGAACTCGGAGGAATTCCTGCGTACCGTAGACCTCTCCCGACGGGAAGAAAACATCGATTTCTGGTTCATTGCCAATGCCTATGAGACCATCCAGAAATGGTTTGAGGTGGATTTGCAGCTCCGATTCATCCATATCCTCGAATATTTCAAAGAGGATGTGAAAATCATCTGGTATGAGGTCGGCGAGAACGAGGACGCTATCTCCCTTTTCACCCGGCTGAATATCGGTAAAATTCCGCTGACCAGCGCGGAGCTTGTCAAAGCGATGTTTCTGAGCAGCGATGCCACCGGAACCGTAGACAGGAAGAAGCAGGAAGAGATATCCCTTCAATGGGATAACATGGAGAAGGAACTCCATGACGACTCCCTGTGGTATTTCCTTACAAACCGCACGAATGCACGGTATCAGACGCGGATTGACCTTATCCTCGACCTGGTCTCTGACCGTCCTGCGGATAACCGGGAGAAATACTACACCTTCTTCAAAATCGATGAGCTTGGGAAAACAATGCCTCTGGATGACCTGTGGCGCAAAATACAGCAGACGTTCCTGGTGCTGAAGGATTGGTATGAGAATCATGAGCTTTACCATAAGATCGGGTACCTGATTGCCTCGGAGAAGATGACGCTCCAGGAAATTTACAAGGTGTCCATCGGCAAAACGAAACAGGGTTTCAGGGCTTCTCTTGATTCCTATATCCGGCAGAGCATTTCCATCCAGAACAACTATGTCGATCTGAGCTACGAAAAGAAGCCGGACTACGATAGAATCAGCACCCTTCTGCTCTTGTTCAATGTGGAATCCGTCCGCCAAAATGGCGAACATACGCAATGGTTCCCCTTTGATAAATTCAAGTTCGACAGCAAGGGCAAGGTCTCCTGGTCTCTGGAACACATCCATGCGCAGCAGTCTGAAGGTCTTCGCACGCAGGAAATGTGGAAAGAATGGCTGTCCCTCCATATTCCTTCCGTCCGCTCCGTTACTGAAGACACCGAATTGCCCGATGCCATGCAGGCTGCTATCGACAAGCCCAAGCTGGAAAGAACGGAATTCGACAGCCTTCAGCAGCGCGTCATAGAGCTGCTCTCCGTTCAGGGCAATGCGGAATATCTGCACTCCATCAGCAACCTCGCCCTGCTCCGCTCCGATGACAACGCCGCGCTGAACAATTCAACCTTCGATGTTAAGCGCAATCTGATCGTCAATATGGACAAGGAAGGTCAGTACATACCGTTCTGCACGAAGATGGTTTTTCTTAAGTATTACACGCCTTCGGAGGATAACCAGCTTCACTTCTGGGGTCAGGCGGACAGGATCGCCTATGTGAATGCGATTAACAAGGTGCTGGCCGAGTATCTCCCAGAGCCGATTGCAATGGTGGAGGAGGCATAAATGAACACTACGTTGCATTCCTTTATGGATATTTTTGAGACGGCTTTCACGGATGGACGGGAAACCGTCAACCTGAAGAAAATCATTATCCCCATCATACAGAGGGACTATGCCCAGGGCAGAGTTGACCCGGATATTAACCGCGTTCGTGATCGGTTCCTGTCTTCTCTGTATGATGCAATCGTAGCAGAACCCATCACGCTGGATTTCGTTTACGGGGACATTGACGAGAACGGTGTCATGACGCCTTTGGACGGTCAGCAGCGTCTGACCACGCTGTTCCTCCTGCACTGGTACGCTGCAAGAAAAAGCAGCGTGTCCGAAGAAGACTGTGCTTTCCTTTCCAACTTTGGATATGAAACGCGCTATAGTGCCAGATACTTCTGCAAAGAGCTTACCCGCTTTGTTCCTTCGTTTGAAGGCAAACTGTCGGAGGAGATCATAGACCAGGCGTGGTTCCCGCTGGACTGGCAGAAAGACCCCACCATCAGTTCCATGCTCGTCATGCTTGACGCCATAGATGACAGGTTCAAAGAAGTACCCGACCTCTGGGAAAAGCTCACGGGCGGCGCGATTACATTCTATTTCCTGCCCATCAAAGACATGGGCCTGACGGACGAACTGTATATCAAGATGAATTCGCGTGGCAAGCCGCTGACCCGTTTCGAGCATTTTAAGGCGGAGCTGGAAAGGTGCATCCGTGCCGTGGACGATACCGCCGCAAAGCGAGTCATGCAGAAGATAGACCGGGACTGGACGGATATGCTCTGGCGCTACCGAGACGCAGGCAGCGGCAGCGAGGAAGATGCAATTACTGACGATGAATTCTTAAAGTACTTCCGCTTCATCTGCGATGTGCTGTGCTACCAGGGCGGCGAATCCCCGCAAGGAAAAAGCACGGATGAATTCGATCTTCTGACCGTGTATTTCACCGGCGAAAAGGAAAAGGTCCTACGGAACATCGAAACGTTGGAATCCTACTTTGATTGCTGGTGCCATATCGACGCATACAACAGCCCCACCGACTTTCTCAATTCCTGTATGTCCTATACACACGAGGATGGGAAAATCATTGTGGACAAGGCAAACAAGATTGACATATTCGAGGACTGCCTCCATGCGTATGCCGATAAGAGCGGAAGGCAGAGACGGTTCCCCTTAAATCGCATCGTCCTTTTGTATGCGGTCACCAGCTACCTGCGCAACAGGGACATAGTAACGGGGGCTGATTATATCCGGCGACTCCGCTCCATTAACAATCTGATACAGAATTCTGAAGATGAGGTCAGCGACAGAATTGACCGTAACCGCTTGCCCGCTATTCTCCGGCAGGTGGATGCTGTCATGCTGAATGGGGATATTGATGACACCATAGAGAATAGCTTCAACGTCAACCAGATTGCGGAGGAGAAAGAAAAGAAAGCATTCCTGGAGGAGCATCCTGATAAGGAGCCGCTTGTATTTGCCCTGGAAGACCATCCAAACCTCAAAGGCCAGATCAGCATTGTCGGTATAGACCATGTGGATTACGCAGACCGCTTCGCATCTCTCTTCTCCTGCAAACTGGATCTGATTGATTGCGCGATGATGACCATTGGCAATTACAGCCAGCAGGAGCGAAATAAATGGCGTCACCAATTTGCTTCAAAGGGAATGCAGATTGCATGGGATGAACTGTTCCATAAGAG
The DNA here is from genome assembly GCA_937915915.1 of uncultured Selenomonas sp. GTDB lineage: Bacteria > Bacillota > Negativicutes > Selenomonadales > Selenomonadaceae > UBA9786. The sequence continues at coordinate 6,627 of CALGGN010000339.1, forward strand.
CGCCAACATTGGGTTTGAGAACACAAGTGCTATCCTGGTCGAGCTTTTGTCAAAGGCTGAGTCTTTCACCAATGACCTGCTCACGCAGATTATCGACGATTTTATCTCATCCTGTGAAGAAGCGAGTCTTTACCCTTGGCGGTATTACTATGTGAAGTATAAGTCATTCCGCCCAGGAAGCTACGGGAAGTACAGCAATAACGATGTTCCCAACAAGCCGTATATGTACTCCGTCATGCAGACAAGGTCTCAGTGGTCATCGAACACCTATATGCCCTATTTGAAGGAAGCGGATGAGGCTCATCTTTCCAGGGATTCTATGGGGCAGAGGCTTGTTTACGGTGACCGTCATATCGTCTGCCAGAACAGCGCATTTGCGCTCCGGGATAACGAGACCGAAGAAGTGATAGAAACCATGCCCATTCAGCAGAACGAGGATGGCATCGATACGGAGAACCGAATCCTCGTGTTGAAGCAGTTCATTGAAAAGGTAACTGCGGACCAGCCGGAGCCTGTTACCGAATAACGATAGTCAGCTATTCCCTTAACGATTGCCATGCTATCATTAACAGGTACAATCGTTAAGGAAGTACCTGAATCCGTGAAACAGATATGCCAGTTTCACAGAAGCACCTGAAAATTGGA
>CALGGN010000340.1 GCA_937915915.1 uncultured Selenomonas sp.
GTGCTCTTCCGATCTCTGACCGTGGGCGAGGGGCTGGTCAGCCAGATCCCCGCGCTGCTCATTTCCACAGCGACCGGCATCATTGTCACACGTGCCGCCTCCGAAGGAAATCTGGGGCAGGATCTCGTCAATCAGCTGATCCGCAATGACCGCATTTTCTTCATCGTCTGTGCCGTGCTCCTGTTCCTTGCTCTTGTTCCGGGGCTTCCGGGCATTCCCTTTACGGCATTGTCCATTGCCTGCGGCCTGATTGGCTATAATCTGCAAAAATCTCACGAGGAAGTCGTGGAGACGAAACAGGAGCAGACGAAGGTCAGGGCGAAGGACGAGGCGACCAAGCCGGAAAATATCGTATCCCTGCTGCAGGTGGATCCGATGGAGCTGGAAATCGGCTACAGCTTGATTCCCCTTGTCGATACCGGGCAGGGCGGCGATTTGCTTGACCGCATCGTCATGATCCGGCGGCAGTGTGCTCTGGAACTCGGCCTTGTAGTGCCGACGATTCGCATTCGGGACAATATTCAGATAAAACCAAATGCATATATCATAAAATTAAAAGGAATTGAGATAGCAAAGGGCGAATTATTACTTGATCACTTTCTGGCGATGAATTCGGGAACCGTGTTCGAGGAAGTGCCAGGTATTGAGACTGTCGAGCCTGCATTTGGGCTTCCGGCTCTTTGGATTCCCGAAAACGAGCGCGAGCAAGCAGAACTCAATGGATATACCGTTGTTGATGCGGTGTCCGTGCTCGCGACGCATTTGACCGAGGTCATCAAGGCGCATGCGGATGAGATCCTTGGGCGTCAGGAGACGCAGAATTTGGTGGACAATCTCAGAAAGACGCATCAGACGCTGGTGGACGATGTTGTGCCGGAACTGCTCAATGTGGGCGAGATCCAGAAGATACTCGCGAATTTGCTCAGGGAGCGGATCTCGATCCGCGATATGGCTACGATTCTCGAGGTTCTTTCCGATTATGCGCGGGCAACCAAGGATACCGAGATCCTTACCGAGTATGTGCGCCATGCCATGGCACGCCAGATTACGCAGCAGCATGTGCAGGGCAATACCCTGCCGTGTGTGACGCTGGACCCAGCACTGGAAAACCGGATTGCGGGGGGCGTGCAGCGTACGGATCACGGTTCTTTCGTAAGTCTGGACCCGGACTCCATGCAGCGTTTGGTGAACTCCATCAATGTAGAGGTTCCGAAGCTTACGAATATGGGATATCAGCCGATCGTGCTTACGAGTCCGGCGGTTCGCCTGTATTTCCGCAAACTGGTAGAAAGATCCGTGCCCGGATTGATCATACTTTCTCACGCAGAGATCGAGCAATCCGTTGAAATTCAGATTCTTGGGGTGGTGAAGATTTAAGTTGCAGATCAAAGTATTCAAGGCTGCAGATATGAAAGAAGCAATGGAGCAGGTAAAGGCAGAGATGGGAAGCGATGCGGTCATTCTCCATACCAAGAAATACAAGGAAGGCGGGATCCTGGGCTATGGAAGCCAGGAGATGGTGGAGGTGACGGCTGCGCTGGAAGAGGAGCCCGCACCGGCACGCAAGGCTGCAAAACCAGCTCCTGAGCCGGTGGCATTTCCGGCGAATCCTGTGGTGCCGCCATCGGTCTTGTCGCAGTATAAGACAAGCGGGACCGCGGAGGGCATCGCAATGGCATCCAAGTTGGGGGACAGTCCGGTTTCCAAGCTGGACGTACCGGAGTTCCCGCCGTTTCCCATGTCATCAGCAGGGAATGTGCCGTCTGCTCATGTGATCAAGGGAGCACAGATCACAGGGGGCGGCGTGCCTCAGGAAAAGCTGGGGCAAGATATTCCGAATGAGGAGCGCGAAATAGAGGCAGGGGAAGAGGTGCCGGCGCATTCCAAGGGAAGACGGAAGCGGAAACCTGCGGAAGAGGAAGCAAGTCCTCAGGAGCAGGAAAAGATAAGGAAGCTGGAGGATGAGCTTGCCCAGATGAAGGCGCTTTTGGCGCAGGTCATGAGCAAGGATCAGCCGGAGAATATCATTTCTCTGCAGGAGGCCCTTCGTTCGCAAGAGGTGGAGGAACCCATACTGAAGGATCTGGCGGCGCGTTCCGGTGCGGGAGAGACTCTGGCGGATTATCTTTCCGCTGAGGCAAAGACGACGCTGGTGGATTATCTGGAACAGGTGATCAAATGCTCTGAGGGCATCCAGCTGAACCGTCATGGCGTGCGGATCGTTGCGCTGATTGGCGCGACAGGCGTCGGAAAGACGACAACGCTTGCGAAAATTGCGGCGCGCTTCGTTCTGGAACAGGGAATCAGCGCGGCGCTCATTACGGCAGACACATACCGCATTTCCGCCGTGGAGCAGCTTAAAACGTATTCTGACATCATTGGGCTGCCGTTGGAGATCGTGTATACTCCCAGCGAACTTTCAAAGGCGATTCGGAAGCATCGGGGAAAGGATCTCATTCTGATCGATACTGCGGGGCGCAGTCAGCATAATGAATATCAGATGAAAGAACTTCAGGACTTTTTGAATGTGAATTCCCATATCGAGAAGCATCTGGTCATGAGCGCTACAACGAAACAGCGCGATGCGGAGGAGATTATGGAAAAGTTCTCCGTTTGCGAGCCGAACCGCGTGATCTTCACGAAGACCGATGAAACAAGCAGCATTGGATTGATTCTCAATCTGCTCCATGAGAAGAAAATTGCACTTTCCTATTTGACGAACGGGCAAAGCGTGCCGGATGATATTGTTCCGGCATCCACGGATAAGTTGGCGGAACTGTTGCTGAGGGAATAATATGACAGATCAAGCATCCAAACTTAGACAACTGGTAGGCGATAAAACCGAATATGAGCAAGCCGCCCCTGCTGCCGTAGCTGAGGATGCGGAAACGGATGCCGGGCAGGCGCCGGAGGAAGAACGCGGGGAGGAGCAGGCATCATCGGAAGACGCGGAGGTCTCTGCTTCGTCCGATCCAGCAAAACTGAGCCTTCTGGAGGAGGATGCGAATACGCGTGTGATTGCCGTTACCAGCGGGAAGGGCGGTGTAGGAAAAACCAACCTGACGGTAAATCTTGCGATAGCGCTTGGCATGGCCGGACAGCGCGTCATCGTCATCGATGCGGATCTTGGCATGGCGAATGTGGATGTCGTGCTTGGCAGCATGTCCAGGAAGCATCTGCTGAACCTGCTGGAAGATGATGTGGAGCTGGAGGACGTTCTGGTGCACGGCCCCTACGGGGTCAACTATATATCTGGCGGTTCAGGAATCGAAAAGGCGCAGGATTTCGGCACCAAGGACCGGTCCATCCTCATGAAGAAGCTTGCGGGATGCGGCCAGATGGCAGATATCATCCTGGTGGATACGGGAGCGGGGCTAGGGAAAAATGTCATGGATTTCATCCTCGCGGCAGACGAGGTGCTTCTGGTCACCACGCCGGAGCCGACAGCCCTTACGGATGCCTACGCGGTCATGAAAGCGTACAGCATGTATTCCGAGAAGAAAAATCTGCATCTGGTGGTCAATCGGGTCTATGAAGCGAATGAAAGCAAGGATGTGACCGAAAAGCTCCGCAAAACAGCCGAGAAATTTTTGAATATGCCGGTGAAATGTATCGGGTATATTTTTGAAGACAAGAATGTCATGATGTCTGTGAGAAGACAGCAGCCTTTTCTGGCCTCGCAGCCGAAGACCGTTGCCGCCAAATGCGTCAAGGCAATGGCAGATGCGTTGCTGTACGGTAAAAAAATGTCCGTCCAGAATGGATGGAGAGGCTTTTTACAGCAAATTTTTAATTTTTCGTGATAAATATGGAGGAACTTTGGTATGGCGGGCGAATTAATAAAGGCAGGGAGTATTTTAAAAATTGGCCAGCGCGTCGAAGTTTATGTCGGAGATGATGATGACAAGTATCCGAGCCGCATTGAGGACATGGATGGGGGGGACCTGTTCATAGCAATGCCGGTGAACAGCAAGGGTGTGCCGGTGATTCCCCTGACGGGAGAAAAGCTGTATGTGCTGGCGGTGGGCGATCAGTGCCGCTATCGTTTTTTTTCCTCCTACCGCGGGAGGGAGCGGCTGGACGGGCATCTTGCCGTCTGGAAGATTGCCTGCCCCGAAAATGTGGAGCGTCATCAGAACCGTCAATTTGTCCGCGTGCATGTGACGAAGAAGCTGAATGTTTCGCTTATCGACGAAGAGGGGCGCAGGCAGGAGCCGATGCCAACCACTACGGTGGATCTCAGCGGCAATGGCGTGTGCTTCATTTCGAAGGTTCCGATCCGCATCGGTTGCCAGATGGGGCTAGAGCTGTATGGTGTGGACGAGGCGGCTGCCATTGATGTCATGGGACGCGTCGTACGGTGCACGGAGGTGGATCTGCCCCATGGCGAAAAGATATATCACGTCGGGGCTGGATTTGAGCATCTGTCCCGTGTCATCATGAATAAGATTGTCAGGTATCTCTTTACTGTTCAGAGGAAGAATATAGCAAAAGGGATCAATTTATAGTACAGCAGGCCTTTGGAATCTGTTATACTGGATGTGAGGTGAACAGGATGACCCGTGTCTTGATAGCTGATGACTCAGCCTTCATGCGCAAGCTGCTGTCGGATTTGTTCCGGAAACAGGAGGACTTTGAAGTTGTCGGCACGGCAATGAATGGCAAGGAAGCAATCAGCAAGGTAAAGCAGATACACCCGGATTTGTTGACGCTGGATGTGAACATGCCGGTGATGGATGGGCTTGAGGCACTGGGCATAATCATGAAGGAATGTCCCCTTCCTGTTATCATGATCAGCAGCCTGACACAGAAGGGGGCCGATGCGACGATACGAGCTTTGAGCTTGGGCGCTGTGGACTTTATCAGCAAGGCAGGCGGCTCGATTTCCAAGATTGAAACGATAGAATCTGAGATTTTGGAGAAGTGCAGGATAGCGTCGCAGGCAAAGGTAAGCAGACTGTCCGGCACACAGGCCAATCAAGGCACGAAGCCTGCGCCTCCAAGCATGAAGCGCATCGATTTTCCCACGCGAAGCGGGTGGAAAGCGGAAACAGGGCAAGCGGGGTCCTTGCCTGAGCCAAAGGAGAGAGCAAAGCCGGTTTATGGGGCGGTTCGGCAAAATCCATTGCTGAAGCATCGTCCCAGGCCTGTGATCGGAGCGACGGAGAGGCCGAAGCCGAAAACCGTCAGCGGAAGCGGGGGAGCAAGCCGTAAATTGGTGGCCATCGGGACTTCGACCGGTGGGCCGCAAGCCCTTCAGAACGTGGTGACACGGCTTCCGGGAGACCTGCCCTGCGGGGTTGTGGTTGTGCAGCACATGCCGATGGGCTTTACGAAGGCTCTGGCAGAAAGGTTGGATTCCATTTCTGCAATCGCTGTGAAGGAAGCAGAGGATAACGATATCATCGAACCGGGACATGTGTATATCGCGCCGGGGAATTATCATATGAGGGTAAGGCAGGACGGAGTTGTCCGCCGGATCTCCTTGAGTCAGGAACCTCCGGTCGGGAATCATCGGCCGGCGGTGAATGTACTCTTCGATTCGGTGGCGCAGTTCCGGCGGGATCTGGTATCCGTCATCATGACCGGCATGGGATGTGATGGCTGCGAGGGAATGAAGAAAATCAAGCAGCAGGGCGGTTACAGCATCGCGCAGAATGAAGAAACATCTGTAGTCTATGGTATGCCGAAGGCAGTCGTGGACGCGGGGCTCGCTGATGAGGTCCGGCCCTTGCAGGAAATTGCGGGGGCAATCGTTGCAGCAGTAAAGAAATAGAAAGGATATAGGGGGAATACAAATGGAAACCAATCAGTATATGGACATGTTCCTGGATGAGTCACATGAGCATCTGCAATCGTTGAACGAGGGCTTGCTGAGCTTGGAGGACAATGCAGAGGATCTCTCTGTATTGAATGATATTTTCCGCAACGCACACACCCTGAAGGGCATGTCTGCAACCATGGGGTACAACAAGACAGCCGAGCTGACGCATGAGATGGAGGATGTGCTGGATCTTCTGCGCAAGGAACAGCTCCAGATCACGGAGGACATCATTGATATCCTCTTCAAGTGCGTGGATTCGCTGGAGCAGATGATCAATAACATCGGCAATGGCGACCCCGAGGATCTGATTGATGTGTCCGAGCTAGTATCAAAGCTCAGCGCCATCTCGAAGGGCGAGCCGGCGCCTGCACCGGCAGCGGCGACGGCGGCTGCACCG
>CALGGN010000341.1 GCA_937915915.1 uncultured Selenomonas sp.
GTGTAAGACCGTAGAAGTTGTTCCATACGATCTTGGGTTCCAAATCTCTGATAGTCATAGTGTTTATTGATTATTTGTTCGCAATCGGGTGTGTGCATTCCCGGCCCAGCTGATAGACGGGAGCGGTAGTTTTCAGCAGGGTGTTGAATCCGTCCGTAAGCCTGATGTCGCATACGGCGGGGACTCTGTAATGGACATATCTTGTCGCAGGTTTCACCTTCTCGGGGACGTCCTCGGGTTCGGGGATGGACACGGTGTCAAATATTAGAAGGTAGGGTTCGCCTTCGGAAGAGCCCTCCGGGAGAAGACCTTCCACGCCGGAGAGGCGGAAGACGGTGTAGGTTTGGGATTTTGCCCAGGGATCCGGGGTAATCTCATAGACCGCGGTCTGGGTGGTGGTAACGCTGTATCCGGCAAAAAGCGTGAGATATTCCTTTTCGACGCTCGAGAGCTCGTCAAGGGCGGCCCTCAGGGCTTCGCCGCTGAATGTGGCATCGGTATCCCCGACGGTTATGTTGAATTTCTCCCTGCGGGAGCGGAGTATGATTTCAGCAGCCTCCTGAGCCCTCTTTTCCAGTGTCTTCTCAACGGTGACATCCTGCTGGACGGCAACCCGGACGTGTACGAGCTCATGGACCTCGACATGGGGAAATGCCGGATGTGCGTCGCAGGCCCCAAAGGATTTCACGATGACCTGTCCAGGACGCTGCGCGTGGCGACGAAATTCCCGCATATTGCGGAGCGTTTTTTCAATGCGCAGGGCATGCAGATGGAATATATCAAGCTGAACGGCTCCATTGAGCTGGGGCCGATCGTGGGGCTTTCGGAGAGCATCGTGGACATCGTGGAGACGGGCACGACCCTCAAGGAGAACGATCTGGAGGAAATCGCCTATATCATGGATGCAACGGCGCGGCTCATTTCCAATCGCGTGAGCTTCAAGATGAAATTCGAGCGCATCCATGGGATGGTGAAGGCCTTGCGTGCCGTGATGGAACAGGAGGCAAACGCATGAAAATCGTAAGGGCAAAGGAAATTGGCGCGGCAGCGGTGGAAGCGCTGCTGCAGAAGAAAGCCTTTGACGAGGTGGAGCTGAATCCGAAGATCCGCGAGGCGAACCGGAAGCTCTTCGGCGAGGATCTGACGGCGGCGGAACTGGTGCGGCGCATTGTCACGGATGTGCGCGAAAAGGGCGACAGCGCGGTCATCGAATACACGAAGCTCATTGATCGGGTGGAATACAGGCCGGAGGACTTTTTGGTCTCCGAGGCGGAATATCTGGAGGCGGAGCGTCAGGCGGATCCGCAGGTGCTGGCATCTCTTCGCCGCGCGGCGGAAAATGTGCGCCGGTACCATCAGGAGCAGAAGCCGAATTCCTGGATGACCTATCGGGAGCATGGCTCGATTCTGGGGCAGTCCGTGATTCCGCTGGATCGCGTGGGCATTTATGTGCCGGGCGGCACGGCGGCATATCCTTCCTCCGTCATCATGAATGCGGTGCCTGCGGCTGTCGCCGGCGTGAGCGAGATTATCATGATGGTCCCGCCGAAAAACGGGAAAATCAATCCCTATGTGCTGTTGGCAGCCCGTGAGGCGGGCGTGGATAAGATTTTCAAGATCGGCGGCGCACAGGCGATTGCCGCGATGGCTTTCGGCACAGAGACCATTCCGCGCGTGGACAAGATCACGGGCCCCGGCAATATTTTCGTGACACTGGCCAAAAAGGAAGTCTATGGGCACTGCGATATCGATATGCTGGCGGGGCCAAGCGAAATCCTCATCGTGGCAGACGAGACGGCGGATCCCGTCTATACGGCGGCGGATATGCTGAGCCAGGCGGAGCATGATCCGCTTGCCTGCAGCATCGTGATCACGGACAGCGCGGAGCTTGCGGAGAAGATCGCCAAGGAAGCGGAGCTGCAGCTTGCGAAATTGCCGCGGCAGGAGATCGCAAAGGCTTCTTTGGACAGGAACGGGCTTATCGTGATCGCGGAGGATATCCGTCAGGCCATCGAGTTTGCGAATGTCTCCGCGCCGGAGCATATGGAGCTTCTGACGCGGGAGCCGTTCCAGCTGCTGCCCTATGTGCGCCATGCGGGGGCGGTTTTCCTCGGCGCCTATTCGCCGGAGCCGCTGGGAGATTATTTTGCGGGACCGAACCATGTGCTCCCGACGGGCGGCACAGCCCGCTATTATTCGGTTTTGAACGTGGAGACGTTCATGAAGCGCACGAGCATTATTTCCTATACACAGCCCGCGCTGGCAGCGGTGAGCGAGGATATCATCCGGCTGGCGGAAACCGAGGGGCTGGATGCCCATGCGAATGCGATCCGTCTGAGAAAGTGAGGTGCGGCCTATGCTGAGCTATCGTAAGGGCCTTGGGGATATGCCATCCTATGATGTGGTGGAGCGTCCCTGGGAGATCAAGGTCAATGCCAATGAATGCAATATGAACCTTCCGCCGCTGGTGGAGGACCGCCTGATGGCGCGGTTTTCCCATGTGGCGTTCAACCGCTATCCGAATGAGGAATACGATCTGCTGCGGGAGCAGATCGCGGACAATTTTTCCCTGCAGAAGGAAAATGTGATGCTGGGCAGCGGCTCCAGTGAGATCATTGAAAAGCTCTTTTACGCTTTCGGGGGCAGCAGCGAACAGAAGATTGTGTTTCCCGACCCGTCCTTTTCCATGTATCCTATCTATGCGAAGGCAGCGGAGGCGGCGGCTGTCCCCGTGGCGCTCGATGGGGAGGACTATCATCTGGACGCGGAGCAGTTCGTCAAGGCGGTGAAAGAGGCCAAGGCTTCCCTTGCGGTGGTCTGCAATCCCAACAATCCGACGGGCAATGGGATGAAGGTATCGGAGATCGAATCGATCGCGCAGAACATTGATTGCGCGTTTCTGGTGGACGAGGCATATATTGAGTTCTACGGGCAGTCCGCGGCGGGGCTTTTGCGGAAATACCCGAACCTCATCGTGGCGCGCACCTTTTCCAAGGCCTATGGCCTGGCTTCGGCCCGGGTGGGCTATATGCTTGCGTCAAAGGAAATCACGGAGATGGTATCGAAGGCGTACATGCCCTATCACATGAATGTGCTTTCTCTCGTGACGGCGGATATTGTCTATCAGATGCGCCATGAATACGTGCCGCGCATCCAGATGATGATCGCGGAGCGGAAGCGCATGTCGGGGCAGTTGAAGACGCTGGCGGGCTTCAAGGTTTATCCTTCCGAGACGAATTTCGTGCTGGTGAGATATGAGCGTGCGGCGGAGCTCAATGCGTATCTGGAATCCAAGGGCATCGGGATCCGGAGCTTCGGCAGCAAGCCGGGGCTGGTGAACTGCCTGCGCATTTCCATGGGCACGCGGGAGGAAAACGATCTGTGTTTTGATGCCGTCAAGGTATTCACGGAGGGACGCGCCTGATGAGATACGGGGAAATCAAACGCACGACGGCGGAAACGGATATTGCCGTTTCGATTGCGCTGGACGGCAGCGGCCGGGCAAAGGCAGAGTCGGGCATCGGCTTTTTCGACCACATGCTGACGCTTTTTGCGGCGCATGGGCTGTTCGACCTGAATGTGCTCTGCCATGGGGATGTCCATGTGGACGGGCATCATTCCGTGGAGGATATCGGCATCGCCTTGGGGCAGGCATTGCGTCAGGCGATTGGCGACAAGCGGGGCATCACCCGCTATGGGACCTTTTTCCTGCCGATGGACGAGACGCTCGCCTTTGTGTCCCTCGACATCAGCGGCAGGCCCTTTCTGGTCTATGAGTGCGACGGCATGGCGCCGATGATCGGCGGCTATGATACGGAGCTCACGGAGGAATTCCTGCGGGCGCTGGCGGTGCATGCGGGGCTTACCCTCCATGTGCGCGTGCTCTATGGGACGAACTCCCATCATAAAGTGGAAGCGATTTTCAAGGCATTGGGACATGCGCTGCGCATTGCGGTGTCGAAGGATCCGCGTGTGGACGGCATTCCCTCCACGAAGGGGATGTTGTAGCATGGTTGCGGTGATCGATTACGGCGTGGGGAATCTGTTCAGCGTGGAAAAGGCTTTCGCGGCGGTGGGCGCGGAAGTGGAGGTCACCCGTGCGGCGGAGGCGTTGAAGCGCGCGGATAAATTGGTGCTGCCGGGTGTAGGCGCCTTCGGCGACTGCATGCGGAATCTGGAAGCGACGGGACTGATTCCGGTCATCCGTGAAGAAATTGCGGCGGGAAAGCCGCTGTTGGGCATTTGCGTGGGCTTGCAGATTCTGTTCGAGGGCAGCGAGGAAACGCCGGATGCCAAAGGACTGGGGATTTTCAAAGGGATTGTGCGGAAAATCCATGCGCCGGGGCTCAAGGTGCCCCATATGGGCTGGAATTCCATCCGATGCCGACAGGACAGCCGGCTGCTTTCGGGGCTTGGTGGGCAGCCCTATGTTTATTTCGTGCACAGCTATCACGCAGTGCCGGAGGATCGGGGCATCGTTCTTGCGACGACGGAATACGGGGAGGAATTGACTGCGGCCGTCGCGTGGAAAAATGTGCAGGCGACCCAGTTCCATCCTGAAAAATCAGGGGACATCGGTCTGAGGATCTTGAAGAATTTTATGGAGGGCGAGTAACATGATCATTTTGCCGGCAATCGATCTGCGGGACGGGAAATGCGTGAGGCTGTTTCAGGGGGATTTCGATCAGGAGACCGTGTTTTCCGAGCAGCCGGAGGAGATGGCGCTGAAATGGCAGTCGCAGGGGGCGGAATATCTGCATCTTGTGGATTTGGACGGCGCACGGGCGGGAAGCCCGCAAAATATCTTTACGATCAAGCATATCTTGGACGAGGTGCAGATCCCCGTGGAGCTTGGCGGCGGCATCCGCACGATGCAGAATATCGAGGATATGCTTGAGGTCGGCGTGGCGCGCGTGATTCTCGGTTCTGTCGCGGTGCGCGATCGGGAGATGGTGCGCGAGGCATGCGAAGCCTTCGGGGAGCGTGTGGTGGTCGGCATTGACGCGAAGGACGGCATCGTGGCGGTGGACGGCTGGGGTGTGTCGGGCGATATCCGTGCTGAGGAGCTTGCTTGCCGCATGGGAGATGTGGGTGTCCGCACCATCATCTATACGGACATTAGCCGGGACGGCACATTGTCGGGGGTGAATGCGGAGGCCTGCGCAGAGCTTGCGCGAAAAGCCGATGTGCAGGTCATCGCTTCGGGCGGTGTCGCGTCCCTTGAGGATATCCGGGCATTGAAGGTCCATGCGAAGGAAGGGGTTGCAGGCGTGATTGTCGGCAAGGCCATCTATACGGGTGCGCTGGATTTGAGCGAAGCCATTGCATTGGCTGCACGGGAGGACTGAGCATGTATACGAAGCGGATCATACCCTGTCTCGATGTCAAGGACGGGCGTGTGGTCAAGGGAACGAATTTCGTCGGCCTTCGCGACGCGGGAGATCCTGTGGAGCTTGCCGCGCGCTATGATATGGAGCGCGCGGACGAGCTGGTGCTGCTGGATATCACGGCGTCCCATGAGAAGCGGAATACCATGGTGCAGGTGGTCTCGGACTGTGCATCCCAAGTCTTTATCCCGTTCACGGTGGGCGGCGGCATCCGTACGGCGGAGGACATGCGTGCCATGCTGAAGTCGGGGGCGGACAAGATTTCCTTGAATACGGCGGCCATCCAGCATCCGGAGATCATCCGCGAGGGGGCGGAGCGCTTCGGGCGGCAGTGCATCGTGCTGGCGGTGGACGCGCGGCGCAGCGGCGATCACAAGTGGGAGATCTATACCCACGGAGGCCGGAAGCCTACGGGCATGGACTGCCTGGAATGGGTGAAGCGGGGCGTGGAGCTCGGCGCGGGCGAGATCCTGCTCACCAGCATGGATGCGGACGGCACGAAGGATGGGTATGACATTCCCCTGACGCGGGCAGTTTCCGAGGCGGTGGACGTGCCAGTCATCGCATCGGGAGGCGCAGGGGAGCTTTCCCATTTTTATGAGGTGCTGACCGAGGGGAAGGCAGATGCGGTATTGGCCGCTTCGGTTTTTCACTACGGCCGGTTCACGGTGCGCGAGGTCAAGGAATATCTGAAATCACACGGAGTGGAGGTAAGATTCTGATGGATAAAATGGATATTTCCATGGTAAAATTCGATGAAAAAGGGCTGGTGCCTGCCATCGTGCAGGAGGAAAACGGGCAGGTGCTCATGCTGGCCTATATGAATCAGGAGGCTTATGAGAAAACCCTTAAGACCGGGACCATGACTTATTACAGCCGCAGCCGGCAGGAACTGTGGATCAAGGGGATGACCTCCGGCCATTTCCAGTTTGTCCGGTCCCTGGCAGTCGACTGCGATGCAGATACGCTGCTGGCAAAGGTAAGACAGCTGGGCTCTGCCTGCCACACGGGAAACCATTCCTGTTTCTACCGGGACATCTATGCCGCAGGACATAAGGAGGCGGATCCCCAGCAGGTCCTGAAAGACGTATATGCCGTTATAGCCGACAGAAAAGCAAATCCCAAAGAAGGTTCCTATACCAATTATCTTTTTGACAAGGGAATTGATAAGATTCTTAAGAAAGTCGGAGAAGAAGCAACCGAAATGGTTATAGCTGCCAAAAATACAAATTCAAATGAAGTGGTTTACGAAATGTCAGATTTCCTGTATCATATGATGGTCCTGATGGTAGAAAAAAATGTCAGCTGGGCAGAAATAACCGGTGAGTTGTCCAGAAGATAATACGATAAGGAAATGATATGAATAACAAATTAGCCCTTTCAGATGAGATTCTTTTAAGCATCGAAAAACCTGAGAGATACATAGGTAACGAAGTTAACTGTGTAATGAAAGATAAAGACAAGGTTGATATTCGTTTTGCGATGTGTTTTCCCGATGTTTACGAGATTGGCATGTCTCACTTAGGGATACAGATTCTTTATGGAATGTTTAATTCTTTTAATGATGTCTGGTGTGAAAGAGTATATTCACCCTGGATTGATATGGATAAATTATTAAGAGAAAAGAACATTCCTCTTTTTGCGCTTGAATCTCAGGATCCCATCAAAGATTTCGATTTTCTCGGAATTACTATCCAGTACGAAATGTGCTATACAAACATCCTCCAAATTTTAGATCTTTCACATATTCCTCTTTTATCTAAAGAGCGAACCTGGGAAGATCCTATTGTGATAGGCGGAGGACCATGCACCTACAATCCTGAGCCAATTGCAGATTTTTTTGATGTTTTTTATATCGGCGAAGGTGAGACAAGATATCGGGAGATATTTGACCTGTACAAAGAGGCAAAAAACAAAGAAATAAGCAGAGATGAATTTTTAAGAAAGCTTTCTCACGTTCCGGGTATGTACGTGCCCTCATTATATGATGTTAAGTACAAAGAAGATGGAACAATAGCATCCATGGTTCCTTTCTATGAAGACGTACCAAGTGTTATCCATAAAGAGATGTGCACTGAACTGTCAGATGTTTATTATCCGGATAAGCCTGTAGTGCCTTATATAAAGGTCACTCAGGACAGAGTTGTGCTTGAAGTAATGAGAGGCTGTATAAGAGGATGCAGATTCTGTCAAGCTGGCCAGCTTTATAAACCTTTAAGGGAAAAGAGCCTTGAGCGTTTAGAGGAGCTTGCAATTAATTCATTAAAAA
>CALGGN010000342.1 GCA_937915915.1 uncultured Selenomonas sp.
TATTCCTCGCCAAGGACGGGAAATTCGGTGTCGATGAGCGAGGAGAAGGCAACCGATGCCCCGTCCTCGTCATAGTACGAGGAGTAGTGGGAGCCAAGGCTTAATGCCGACTGGTCGAGGGTATATTGGCTCGCCTTTCCTCCCGGTGCGCCTTGGGAGAGGGAACTTCCCACTCGCTCACCGTCCTCATACACCGTGGTTGCGTACCAACCGTAGCCGATTGGCGCATGGTAGGTAATCCGCTCGGAATCCCACTCGTCCATATAGGACGGAGTGTCTTTCGGCTCCTTGCTCCGCTCCCGTTCCTTGAACAGATAGATATTGTTGGCTGTAGCGGCATACACATATTCCACCTCGCTCATGGAGCCGTCTTTGTTTTGGGTTTCCTTCCGGCTGACATATTTCCCCGTCAAATTGCCCTGGTGGTCGTAATCGTTTTGATAGGAATATGTGGTTTCCCCGTTCTCGTTTTTCTCCCGCACCAAATAGCCGTCCTCGTAAGTGTAGCTGATGTCCTCAAAGGAAATCGTCCCGGTGAAAGGCACGGGCGCATCATCTTCCTCATTATGGGCTTGGTTGTCGGGATCTTCGTTGTTATTGCTGTGCCAAATAGAGCGGACGAGTTTTCGCTCTATTGTCGGACGGCTGTGCGGCCAGTCCGAAATATCCACCACGGACTCTTCCAAGCCCCGCTGGATTATGTTGAGGGTATTGCCTCGGATGAACACATTGATTTGCCGTTGGGGGAGTTTGGATGTCCAACCGAACAGAGCCGAAATCATATCCTGATAGGTCATGCCGCTGTTCTCGAAATTCTGGGAGGGAATAAAATCGTCGCAGACCATGTTTAATTCCAAGCCGAGAGCCGCAGCAATCTGCTGCGCGTAATAGGACACATTGAGTTCGCTGACGGTGGCATTGATGGCTGTGTAGAGCAAATCATCCTTACTGTACATTCCCTTGACGGTCTGCACCAAATCCCGCTGAGAAGTTTCCTCCACGAGAAAGTGGAAGTGATAGTCAAAAATCTGTCCTTGTACGGCATCGTCAATGTTCATGGGCTGAACCGTCTCCAGTTGGAATGTATCGGATAAGGTCAACTCGCCAAGCACCATGGAAAAGGAGCGGATGCCGTGGTCGCGGAAATTTTGCGTAATGGGAGTAGCGGCAGTTCTGAGCCGCCTTGCCATGGAGCGAACGGGCCGGCTTCGATTCACATATTCCAATACCCACGGATAGCGAATCGAAGTATCGGCAGGAATCCTCTGATATTTGACCACGATTCGCGCCAAGTCCGCCACAGCAGGTTCACCGTTACCTATGACGAGGAATGTATCTGCCGTGACGATGTTGCCGATGCCTCGAATGCGGAGGGTGTCGGCAGTAGCCGTTGCCACATTGGTGACACTTCGCCAAGTATCGCCGCGCGCAACGGAATAATTTGCTCCCGTGATGCGTTGCGTATCGGCGCGAACGACAGTCCACTCGCCGCCGAGTGTCCGCTGCGTATCTGCTGTGACAATGTTGGGCTGTACCGTTTTTCTGAGTAAATCCGCAACGGCTACGGCGATAAACTTGGAGTAAACCTCCCGCCGTGTATCTGCCGCCACCGTGTTGGTGCATTGTATCTCTCGGTGGGTATCGGCAGACACTTCGTTGGCTTGCGCCACGATTCTCTTCGCGTCAGCCGTGACGGTCACTTGCCACTCCGAAGGGGGAATGATACTGGCGGCAATCTGCGGACGGAGGGATATTGTCCCCATGGGAATCCACGAGGCGCATATCTTCGGCGTTAGCTCTATCGTCCCCATTGGGAGCCACGAGATGTATGCCATTGTTGGCTTGACGGATATTTTCCCGTGGGGAATCCATGAGATATAGGCTTGGGGCGTAACAAATGCGCCGTTGGGCAAATATGTCCTCCGCTTGGTGTCGGCTCCGGCTGTTTCCGTTGCCGTCACTCTCCGCAAGGCATCTCCGGCACTTTCTTCCGTTCTGCTGATAATTCTTATTGCATCAGCCGATTCGGTTACGGATATGCCGATTCTCCGTTTGGTATCTCCGGCAACGATGGCGGGCTTGCTCACTCGGCGTGAAGTGTCTGCCCTTGCTTTTTGGCTACCCGGTACAAGCGACGCGCAAATCCCCGGCTTGACCGACAGCGTTCCCATCGGAATCCAACTGGCGCAAATCTGCGGCGTGATTTCTATCCTTCCCATAGGTAGCCATGAAATATAAGTCTCTGACGGATTGACCGCAATTTTCCCCTTGGGAATCCAAGTGATGTATGCTGTTGGCTGTAATGTAATGCCCATTTGCTACACCCCGGCTTTCCACCCCAGTTGCAGTCCCGTCATATTGGCGATGGTGGTGTTCACGGAATAACAATCCACCGTCCCCGCCGTCGTGCTTGTTCGTAGCGTTTTTGTGCCATGCTCCGTCTGTGTCCCGTTGGTCTTGGAAATTCCAACAAGCGAAGTGAGTCCTTCACCGTTTCGATAGGCAGGATTCCCCACAATGGCAATTCCCGTCACCGGGGATACGCCACCAAAATTTGTGATGAGCGATGCCACATCTACTGTTTGCAAAATCTGCTGTCCGGCTGATTCTGCCATGTAACTGCCGTCCCCACGGTCAACCATATCCGTCACGGGATTGGTCAGGGGAATCGCGGCAATCTGCTCCTTGTTGCCGACAGCCGTGTCGGACAGGATAAGCTCGGCTATGGGCGTGACGGCATTGGCGGCATAAATAACCAGCTTGGAGCAATCCCCGAAATAGCCGCCGTTGTTCGTCCCTTCCAAAACGCTGACCCCGTTGACATAAACTTCATACTCGCCGTCGTAGTTGCCGTTGCCCGTGCTGCTTTTGAAATGAAACCATATATGGTTAATTCCGTTCAAAACAGCCGGGGAATAAGAACTGTCGGAGATGGATTTTTCCTTGACATAGCCGCTCCTGCTCCCGCAAGCGCGAAAACGGAGATAGTATGTGCTGTATTTGTACATGGCAAAGCCTGTGAATCCTGCCGTACTGCCATCGGAGCCACCGTTGTAGATGCCCACTTTCAGAAAATAATCGGAGGCAATATTGCTAAAACTACTCGGAAGGAAAAAATCAAATTTGCCGTAAAGTTCCGTGATAGTGCTGCCGAGAGTTATTCCGTCGTTGTTCGTGGGCTGGTAAAACGCTACGCCGTGGGTAGGATTGTAGGCGGTATCGGAAATTGTTGTGCCGCCGTCAATGTCCAAAAACTCCGCATAGCCGGGATTTATGTATCTCATGAGCCTACCCCCGCTTTCCATCCGAATTTGTAGCCCGTAAGGTCGGACAATTTCATGGACACGGCGCGGCTGTCAATCGCTCCGCCGGTATTTGCCGTGCCTACTTCCTTCGTGCCGTATTGCGTCACAGTGTCGTTGTGTTTATCCAAGCCCGTAAGATACGCCAGCCCCTCCGCCGTGCGATAGGCGGGATTGCCGATGACGGCGATGCCCTTGATGTCGGAATCCGCGCCATAATCGGCGATGAGGGACGTGGTGTCGATGCCCTGCAAAATCTGCTGATTGGCGGCGCTTGCCGTATATGTGCCGTCCAAATTCGCCGTCATGGTGGTTTCCGTGGTCGATACGGGGAGAATTACCACTTGCTCCCGTTGGTGTATCTCCGTGTCCGAGAGAATGAGATTGGAGATGATATTGCTGGCATAAGTGCCGTAAACCTCGATGGTGGTGCTTGCGCCGAAACTTATGGCATAGTTGTAATCGGCAATCCTCGTCCCGTTTACCCAAATGGAGAGATTGCCGTTATCGTCGCCGACTTTCGGCGTGGAATGAAAATAAATCGTGTTGATGGCATTGGGAACCAGCCCGGTTTCGGATTTGAGAGTATCGGGATAGTAGGGATTCGCGCTTCTCGATACTTGGGCATAAGTGTTGCAATAGCCGGTCAAATACCATACATTGCTGTAACGCTTGATTCCGATACCGTTTGCTCCTCCGATGCGGACACGGACTTCAAAATCGTATGAGGCGCTGCCTCCTTCGTGGAGAAGAAAAACGTCGAATTTGCCGTAGAGTTCCGTGGGCGTTTCCGAGAGGTTTATGCCATGTCCTGCCATAGGCTGATAGAATCCCACGCCTGTCTTGCTCTTGGTAGCATCCGTGACGGTCGTTCCTCCGGCTACGTCGAGCAGGTTGGCATAGCCGGGATTGATGTACTTGAAACTCATGGAATATCACCTCCTACGCCGAAGCCACCACAAGCCCCTCGGCTTGGATATCCACCGAAGTGTCGTTCTGGGGCGATTCGGCGGAATCGCTCATGGCTTTTACCCAAAAAATCACATTGCTTGCCGCCACATTCGCCAGCGTGATGGTGTCAAGCCATGTGGCATTGGCGAGAGCGTCGGCGGCATCGGTGTAGCTGTCATCTGCGGCTACCTTCCACTTGGCGGCGTTCGTTCCGATTTTCGTGATGGTGGTGTTCCCCTCGATGTAGTAGCCCGTATCACAGCGGACGGCGCATTTGACGGCTTTCGCCTCGGATTGGCTGGCATCGAGGGTGACGGAGATAGGCGAAAGTTCCGTGCCGGAGGATGCCTCCGTGCCGTCCGTATATCCTGCGGTAGGGTTCCCGTAATAGATGTGAAGCTGATTTGCCATTTTCATAACCTCCAAAATTCAAGTGTCGCTTTTACTGCATGGGGGAAGTGGGGGACGTACTCGTAGGATTTCACCACCACTCGCATATTCGACCACACCACCCCTGCCTCATCGGAAATGTTGACGAGGGTTCGATTGTCCCAGTAGCCCTTGATGGTTTCCCAGCCATCGGAAAGCACCGTCACCGAGCAGGAGACTTTATCTCCTTCGGACACATGACCGAAATCCTGAACAGCCACGCCGCCCACAATCTCAATCTGCTGCTGGCGGTCATCGGGGACAATCTGCCAATTTTCCACCTCAAGAGTTCGTACATTACCAATTTGAATATGAATTGTCTCCACCTCCCAGAGCGTTTTCCACGGCGGGCTTGATGCGGTCAGCCACTTGGTCGGCAAGCATCCGCATCCCCTCGTTGTCCTGCGTGACGGCGTTCTCGATATTGACTTGGACGGTCACTTGGCGATTGTCGGTGACTTGATTCTGCCCACCCGCAAGACTGCCGTCCTGTGCCACAGGAGCGGAGCCGAGTTTGTCCATCTGCTGACGGATGCCTTTGAGTTCCGAGTTCATGCTCCCCATAACCTCGTCGTAGCTATATTCCCTGCCGTCCACGCTCATGCGGAAGTTGCGCTTCATTTCCTCCTGCTCGGCGGCTATGACGGCAGGGTCGCGGAAATTGGGCAGGAGATTTTCGAGCATGGATTTCCGGGCTTGTTGGAATCCGGCAAGCTGCTCCGGCGTCATCTGCAAATCGTCCATGGTAAAGCCGTGGGCTTGTTTGTAGTATTCCGCGAGTCCTCGCTCGCCGCCTTGGAGATAGGCTTTGAACTCTTCTTTTTGGGATTGGAGGACTTGGAGCGCGGCATTGCGCTTGGCGTCAAGTTTTTCTTTCTCTGCCCAGCGCGTCGCTTCGACCTCGTCCAGCCCCTTTTTAATCCAAGCCTGTTTCTCCCGCTCGATATCATCCAGTCGATTTTGAAGTTCCGTTTTCCAGATGGAGTTAATCTTGGATGCCACTTCATTTTCCCATTGCTCCATGACCTTGGCTTTGCTTGCCTCTGCCCACTCTGCCGCGCTGACTTCATCCAGTCCCTTTTGGCGGTAGGCTTTGGCTTCCCGGTCAATATTGTCCAACTGGTTTTGAAGTTCCGTCTTATAGAGCGAATTAACGCTGTCCACCACATTCTTTTGAAAATCCTCATAAACTTTTGCCTGCCTCGCTAATTTGTACTCGTCGAGCAGATTCACATCCGCGCCCTTTTCCTTCATCTGCTCGATTTCCTTGGTGATGTCGTGGAGGGATTTTTCCAGTTCGTTGTGGGTAAGGTCGTAGAGGGAATCCGTCAGCTGCTTATTCGCCTTGGTCGCTTCCTCCGTAGCTTTGGCGGCTTTCTTCTCCGCCTCGGCTCTCCGTTTGGCGGCTGTGGCGTTCTCAAACTGGGCGCGTTTGTTTTTCTCGGCCTCGGCAGCGGCTTCTTTTTCCGCTTTGGCTTTCTCCTGCAAGGCTTTCTGCTCCTCAAGATATGCCTTGTATTCGTCTCCGTACATTTGGTCGAGGATTGCGCCGCCGAGGATAGGGACGGCGATAAGGGGAGATGCGCCGGGGTGATTGTCGATGAGCCATTTGTTGGCTTGCGCTCTTTCGGAAATGACGTGCAACTGCTCCCCGATGAATACGAGAAGTTCTGCTACGGTCTTTAACGCCGAACCCCAGCCCTTCACCGCATCTTTGATGGTTTCCTTGTTGTCCTGAATGACTTGCACCATTTCCCTGAAGGAGTCCGTGACGCTTGGCATGAGTTCCGTGGCAAGGGGCAGGAGAGCCGTGCCGAAAGCCGACTTTAGCTGACCCATCTCCATTTCCATCGCTTTCCACTGCAACCAAGTCTTGTGGCTCTCCTCGGGATTCAGGAGTCCCGTGGTCTTGACATTGGCGGCAACCTGCATCAAATCGTCGTACTGCTCAAGGAGCGGAATAAGAGCCGCGCCCCTTGCGCCGAGGACTTCCGCCGTATAGGCTTCCTCCTGTCCCATTTCCGTTGCGTACTGGTAGCCCTTGGCAAGCTGCGCCAGTTGCTCATTGAGCGGCAGGAGATTCCCGGCGGAATCGAGAATAGATATGCCGAAACGCTCCATCGCCTTGGTGGTTTCGTTGCCGCTCTCCCCGGCAAGCTCCACTTGCTTGTCCAGACGGGCGATAAGCGGTATGACGCTCATCACATCCATGCCAGCTAACTGGAAGGTGCGGTTCAGTTGCCCGGCTTCAGCCGCCGAGGCGTGTAAGCGTTTGGTGAGCCGATAGAAATTTTCCCCTGCCTCCATGGCTCCTTTGGTGAGGGAGAACAGCCCCGCGCCCGTGGAGAGGATAGCCATTGCCGCAGCCGCTTTAGCGGAGAGCAAGGAGAATCCTCCCGTCAAACTGCTCAAGCCGCCTTTGGCTTTGGATAGAGCAGTATTGACGGTCGTTCCGAATGTTCCCGCCTTGACGGTGGTTTGAGTAATCGTACCGCCGAGTTTCTGCATTTCGGCATTGAGTTTGCGGACTTCCGCTTCCGTCTGCGCCACAATCCGCTGTTGTTTCAGGAGATTCGTTTCCGCTCGGTGCGCCGCATCGCTGTCCTTGCCGGATGTCTTTTGCGCGTCCCGGAGGACGGCGGCGAGGATTTCCTCCTTCTTCCGCTGGATATCCAATTGCTGATTGATGGCCTGTTGCTTGACCTTGATTTTGTCAAGTTCCGAGCCGACACCTTCAAGTTTGGCAAGATCCACGTCCATCTTGATTTTGATTTGGTTCGCCTTGCTCCCAAGCCGCGCCACCGCTTGCGACACCGTCTTTCCCGCCGTGTCGAAGTCCAACTGGAGGCGGGCGATGTCGAGACCAAGGCTGATATAGAGTTCGTCAATCTGCTGTCCGCGCTTTGCCATGCGCCACGCCTCCTAAATCACATCGTCAATGTATTTCTTGGACTTCGATTCGTCCATCAGAGCCACCACTACAAGCTGGTCGAGGAGATATGCTATCTCGTGATTGTCAATCTCCCACATCGTCCAGCCGTAGGCCTGTTGCAGCCGCTCGTAATAGAGCAGGATATTTTGGTACGGGGACAGATTCACTCCGTCCCCGTTTGGTCGTTTGGGAGTTTCACCAATTTGGCGAAGGTCTGGGACTGCAGCCAGCGGAACAACTCCCTCGTAAAAGGCACAACCTCGCAGATTCCCAAGGCATCCTCCACGGCATCCTTGGTGACTTCCGGCTTGCCGAAAGCGAGGACAATCAGCCGCACATGAGCGTCAAGGAAATCGTCGATGGGCATCTGCCCCTTGTCTTGGTCGAAGAAGGCAAGGAACTCCCGCCAGACCCGCATCTTGGGCGAGGCGGGAGATACTTTCTTGCCGCCGATGATTAACTGCGGATTGATGGGCTGTACATCTTCCATCTGCTATCCCTCCCGTCAAACGCCGGAATACCAGCTATCGCCCGTGTTGTCGTAGCCGCTCTCGGTGTCGGCGTAGGTGTACGAATTCCCGTCGGACAGGCGATAAATTGCCTTCGCCGTGATGGTGGGCGTTTGGTAGGAGATGTTCTCCTCCTTGGTCG
>CALGGN010000343.1 GCA_937915915.1 uncultured Selenomonas sp.
CCTGTAATGTCTTACCTGTTGCCGCATGATCCTGATGTCCTGTCATTCCGGTGGTAGAGTTGTCAAGTATAATAACCGTTCCGGTACCCTGATTGTAGACCATATTCATAAGTGAATTAACACCTGTGTGCATAAATGTTGAATCGCCGATAACTGCAACCCAATTCTTGATGTAATCTTTACCCTTTGCCATCTCCATACCGTGAAGAGAAGATATGGATGCACCCATACAGATTGTTGTATCCACAACTGAGAGAGGAGCAACAGCACCTAATGTGTAGCAGCCGATATCTCCGGCAGCATGAATCTTAAGCTTATTAAGAACTGTATATACACTTCTATGTGGGCATCCCGGACAGAGTAGGGGTGGTCTTGCAGGAACATTTGCAGGCTTATTAATATTAAGTTCTTCCTTAAGCACGGTCTTTCTTAGAAGATTAGCACTGTATTCGCCCTGGAGAGTAAATGCTTCCTTGCCGATACACTTGATTCCCATAGCCTTAACCTGTTCTTCAATGACAGGTTCCAATTCCTCGAAGATGTAGAGAGTGTCAATCTTCTCGGCAAACTCGGCAATTAATTTCTTTGGAAGAGGATGAACAAGTCCCAACTTAAGTACTGAAGCGTCAGGGCAAGCCTCCTTTACATATGTATAAGGGATTCCGCTGGTGATGAATCCGATTTTGGTATCATTTATTTCCATACGGTTAAGTGGAATATCCTTTGAAGCACCCTTATCTGCAACCTTTAAGGTGTTGGCATCCTCAGCCATATCCTTTATGCGCTGTTCAACCACAAGGTGGCGCTTGATAGCATTGCCGGGCATCATAACGTTCTTGCCGATATTTCTCTCATAGGGCTTATCCTCTGGAACCACTCTGTCCTCTAACACTACCAACCCTTGTGAATGTGCAAGACGGGTAGTTGTACGAAGTACAATAGGTGTATCATATTTCTCAGAAAGATCGAAGGCAAGCTTCATGAAGTCCTTTGCTTCCTGGGAATCGGAAGGCTCTAATACCGGCACCTGTGCGGCACGGCATATCTGCCTTGTGATCGGTCCTGAGGGCGGCTTCACGCTGGATGAGGCGGAGCTGCTTCGGCAGCACGGTGCAAGGAGCGTGACGCTTGGACCGCGCATTTTGCGCGCCGAGACGGCTGCCATTGCAGCAATGAGCGCCGTGCAGTATGAGCTTGGGGATTTAGGCTGAAAAGGAAAGGAAGATGGCAAGTGCCGAAGGCGGCTTTCATGACACTTGGCTGCAAGGTCAACCAATTCGAAACGGAGACGATGGAGGGGCTGTTCAAGCAGCGCGGCTATGAGATCGTGCCCTTTGACGAGACGGCGGATGTCTATGTCGTGAATACCTGCTCCGTGACAAGCCTCAGCGATCGGAAGTCGCGGCAGATGATACGGCGTGCGAGCCGCAGAAATCGGGACGCGGTCATAGCGGTCACGGGCTGCTACGCGCAGGTGGCGCCCGAGGAAATCCGCGCCATCGAGGGCGTCCGGCTCCTGCTGGGGACGAAGGAGCGGGGGCGGATCGTTGACTATGTGGAGCAGCTTCGGCAGGAGCATACTGTGATGGATCGCGTTTCGAGCATCATGGATGCGGAGGAGTTCGAGGATATTCCTCTTTTCGGGACGCCGCAGCGCACCCGTGCTTTTCTGAAAATCGAGGAGGGCTGCGAAAATTTCTGCTCTTACTGCATCATTCCCTATGCGCGGGGCCCCGTGCGCTCGCGTCCGCCGGAGAGCGTGCGCAGGGAGGCGGAAAAGCTGGCGGGGGCAGGTTTCCATGAGATCGTGCTGACGGGCATCCATCTGGGGGCGTACGGCAAGGATTTCGAAAAGAAGCGGCAGCGGAGGGAAACGGAAGGAAAAGCCGCGGAGGAAAAGGAAGTCCCGACGCTTGCGGATGCCGTGCGGACGGTGCTGGCAATCCCCGAGATCAAGCGTTTGCGGCTCGGCTCCCTGGAGTCCCTTGAGCTTTCGGAAGAATTGCTTCGTCTCATGCATGAGGAGCCGCGCTTCTGCAAGCATCTGCATCTTCCGCTGCAGGCGGGATCGGATGCTGTTCTAAAGGCGATGAACCGCCACTATGATACCAGGGAATTTTCACGGTTGATCCGCGAGGTCGAGGCGGCGGTGCCGGGCGTTGCGATTTCGACGGATATCATCGTGGGCTTTCCAGGCGAAACGGAGGAGCTTTTTGAGGAAGGGCTGCGCTTCGCGGAGCAGATGAGCTTTGCGCGGATGCACGTCTTTCCTTACTCGCGCAGGGAGGGAACACCGGCGGCCCGCAGGAAGGATCAGGTGCCCGAAGCTGTGAAGAAGGAGCGTGCCCATCGCATGCAGATGCTTGCGGACAGGAAGGCGGAGGAATTTCGCAGGGCTTTTCTGGGCAGGGAGGTGCAGGTGCTGTTCGAGACCAATACGGATGGCGTCACGGACGGGCTCACGGGCAACTACATCCGCGTCTATACGGACAGTCCCGTCAGGACGGGGGAGCTTTACGCGGTCCGATTGGAGAGGCTTCATGCAGATGGAGTGTGGGGAACCGTAATTTCCGATATGAAATAGAGCGAAAGAGGATGAAAACAGGAGCTAAAGCGAGGTAACGCGATTTATTGGGAGAAATTACTGGATTTGATGGTTTTTGTATTTTAGCAGACTAAAGTATAATGTTCCGTGGGTTTAATTTGCATTTCTTGGAGGAGCGATGAGCATGAACTGGAAAAGATTTTTGACGGTGGGCATGACGGCGGTGCTTTCTGCTGCGCTGTTTGCAGGCTGCGGCGGGGACAACGCGCAGAATGCGGCATCGGGCAGCGGCGCAAAGGATGCGGGCAAGAAGATCGTCGTCGGGCTCGATGACAATTACCCGCCGATGGGTTTCAAGGACGAGAGCAATCAGATCGTGGGCTTCGATGTGGATCTGGCGAAGGAGGCTTCGAAGCGTCTTGGCCGCGAGGTGGAGTTCAAAGGCATCGACTGGTCCAGCAAGGAGGCGGAGCTCAAGAGCGGCCGTGTGGATGTGCTCTGGAATGGTCTGGATATCACGGAGAAGCGCAAGGAAAACATGCTCTTCTCGGATCCCTACATGGATAACCGCCAGATCATTTTCGTGAAGAAGGGCACGACGGGAATCGACAGCGAGGCGAGCCTTGCGGGGAAGGTGGTCGGAACCCAGAGCAGCAGCACGGCAGAGGAATATATCCTTGAGAATGAGGCATTCAAGAACAGCATGAAGGAAGTCAAGACCTATCCGGACTATATCTCCGCGTTCATGGATCTTGAGAATGGCCGTCTGGATGCAATCATTGCGGACGAAATCACGGGACGCTACTATATGAGCAAGCATCCGGACAAAATCGAGGCGGTGGATGTGACGGTCGGCCCCGTGAGCACCTTCGGCATCGGTTTCCGCAAGGATGACCAGAAACTGCGCGATGAGGTCCAGAAGGTCTTGGATGAGATGATCAAGGATGGCAGCGCGGGAAAGATTTCCGAGAAATGGTTTGGAAAGGATATCCTCAAGAAAAAATAAGGATTATGGATTGATTGGACTGCCGCCCGCAACAGGGCGGCAGTTTTGTTATGAAATCTAAGCTCCTGCTTCGCTTACGGCTTGCACTCGCTAAGATTTCATAGTAAGCTTACCGGACACCTTCGGTGTCCACACGCCCTTACATGAAATCTAAGTTCGCGCTGCGCCTATCGGCTTGCGTTCACTAAGATTTCATAGTAAAATAAAATGTTGTGTGGCACGTGAAAGAGGTGGTGGGATCCAATGATCCATATGAGGGATGTTTCCAAGATATATGAGAACGGTGTTTTGGCGCTGGATCATGTGAGCATCGATATCGGCAAGGGCGAGTTCGTCTTTGTGGTGGGGGCCAGCGGCGCGGGCAAGTCCACGTTCATCAAGATGCTGTTCCGCGAGGAGCTTCCGACTTCGGGGGAGCTGGAGGTCAACGGGCACGATGTGGTGCGCATGGAGCACAGCGAGGTGCCGTATCTGAGGCGCGGCTTGGGCGTTATTTTTCAGGACTATCGGCTGCTGCCCGATAAGACGGTGTTCGAAAACGTGGCGTTCGCGATGCAGGTCATCGAGGCGCCGCGCCGCCTGATGCAGCGCAGTGTGAATGCCGTGCTGGATGTGGTAGGGCTTCGGGACAAGTACAAGAATTTTCCGTCGCAGCTTTCGGGCGGCGAGCAGCAGCGTGTGGCCATCGCCAGAGCTATCGTGAACGACCCGGCCATCGTGATCGCCGATGAGCCGACGGGCAATCTGGACCCTGAGACGAGCTGGGATATCATGGATATCTTCCAGCGCATCAATGCGGCGGGCACGACCATCGTGATGGCGACACACGACAAGACCATCGTGGATACGATGCAGCGGCGCGTTGTTGCCATCGAGGACGGGCATATCGTGCGCGACGAGGCACAGGGGGTATACGGCTATGAAGTTTAGGACCAGCGAGTATTTTGTGCGCGAGGTGTTCGTATCCCTGAAGCGCAATAACTGGATGTCCTTTGCCTCCATCGGCACGGTAGCGGTATCCCTGTTCGTGCTGGGTGTGTTCCTGCTGCTGGTGCTCAACATGAACCGTATGGCATCCACGCTGGAGTCGCAGGTGCAGATTTCGGTTTACCTGCAGGATGAGCTGAAGGGGTCGGAAAAGGACGATCTGGAGGAACGCATCTCGGATCTTTCCGGCATCCAGTCCGTGAAATACGTGGATCGGGACGAGGCGATCGAGCGCCTCCGCGAACGGCTGGGCGATCAGAAGTATCTGCTGGACGCGCTGGGAGACAAGAATCCGCTGCCGGATTCCTTTGAGGTGACGGTCATGCAGCCTTCGATGGTGCAGACCGCGGCGGAAACCATAGCACAATTCGACGGCGTTGCCGAGGCGAAATACGGGCAGGATGTGGTGGAACACCTTTTCGATATCACGCGGCTCATGCGTGTGTTCGGACTGCTGCTCATGGTGCTTCTGGCAGGCGCGACGATCTTCATCATCTCGAACACGATCCGGCTGACTGTGTTCGCGCGGCGCAAGGAGATTGCCATCATGAAATACGTGGGCGCGACGGATTGGTTCATCCGCTGGCCGTTTTTGCTGGAGGGCGTTGTGCTCGGCTGCATCGGCGGACTGGTTGCGGCGTTTGCGCTTCGGAGCTTCTACGCGGCGATGGCGGCAAAGGTCTACAATACCCTGACCTTTTTCCCGTTGATGCCCCAGTACCCGTTCATGAACTATGTGAGCGCGGCGATCCTTGTTTCGGGCATGGTGATCGGCGCCATCGGAAGTACGATTTCGTTGAAGCGTTTCCTGAAGGTTTGATACGATGAAAAAGATAAAGGAAAAATATCTTGCGGCCCTTGGCGCAGGCCTGATCTTTCTGCAGCAGCCGATCGCACTGGCGACGGATTTGGAGGACGAGAAGGCAAACTATGATGCGCAGGCAGCGGAGGCCCTGCGAAAGAGCGATGAGCTGCAGACGCGCATCAATACGGTTTCTGAGGAAAAGCGCATCCTGGATCAGGAAGCGGACGAGGCCATTGCTGATTACAAGGAAAAGAAGGCCGCGTTGGATGCGACGGAAAGCCGCATTGAGGAAAATACGGAGAAGCTGGAGCAGGCCGAGGAAGATTACCAGAAAAAGAGCAAAGCGCTGGGAAAGCGTGTACGGGATATCTATGTCAACGGGCAGATCAGCTATCTGGACGTCCTGTTCGGCGCGAAGGATTTTTCGGACTTCATGACGCGCATGGATCTATTGAAGCGCGTGATCCGGATGGATTACGATCTGGTGCAGGCGGTTCTGGCGGAGAAACGTCAGATCGAGGAAGTGCGCGTCAGCCTGGAGAAGGATAAAGCCGTGCAGGAAGAGCAGGCGGCAAAGGCGAAGGCTGCGAAGGACATTCAGGTGGAGAAGCAGCGCAAGCGGCAGGCGTTGATTGATAAGATGATGACCGACAAGGCCGTTTACGATCAGCAGTATGACGAACTCATGGCGGCTTCCAAGCAGATCGAGCAGATGATACGAAACAGTGCCTATCAGATGCCCGTGTCCGGTTCGGGGGCTATGATCTGGCCGGTGGGCGGCACGATCACCTCTGAGTTTGGCTGGCGGACGCACCCGATTTTCGGTACGGCGAGATTCCATAGCGGGCTGGACATCGGCGCGGATTATGGGGATCCCATCTGCGCGGCGCAGAGCGGAACCGTGACCTATGCAGGTTGGATTTCGGGCTATGGCAACACGGTCATGATCGATCACGGCGGCGGTATTGTGACGCTTTATGGGCATAACCAGTCCTTGGCCGTGGGCGAAGGACAGACGGTATCGCAGGGCGAGGTCATCGCTTACTGCGGCTCCACGGGCAACTCCACAGGGCCTCATTGCCACTTCGAGGTGCGGCAGAACGGCGAGCCTGTCAGCCCGTACGGTTTCCTATGATATGAAGGTTGGGAAAAATGAAGATAAAGTTGTTTTTTACAGCGGTGATCGCGGCGCTGGCCTCCTGCACGCTGACACTGGCCGTACTTTGGGCGCTGCTGGGAATGAGCCCTGAAAAATTCGGCAATATGGCGCGTTTCATGGGAGTGATGCGCCTGATCGAAAGCCGGTATGTGGCGGACGTGGATGATACCAAGCTTATTGACGGTGCGATTTCCGGTATGGTGAAGTCTCTGGATGATCCGCATTCCATTTATATGGATGAGGAGATGTTCCGCCAGCTGCGGGCACACACGGAAGGCACATTTGGCGGGATCGGCGTCTATATGGGCTTCAAGGATGGCGGTGTGCAGATCATTTCCGTCATGGAGGATTCTCCGGGCGCAAAAGCGGGACTGAAGGCGAATGACGAGATCCTTGCAGTGGATGGCGTCCCCGTCACGGAATTCCAGCCGGAAGAGGTTGCCCTGCACATCCGCGGAGAAAAGGGGACGGATGTGGAACTCCTCGTGCGCCGCGAGGGGCAGGAGGACAGGACCTACCGCATCACACGGGATGAGATCAAGATGCGTACGGTTGCGGAACGCATGGCGGAGGACGGCATCGGCTATATCCGCATTGCTTTTTTCAGCGAGAATACGGGCAAGGAGTTTCGCGCGAGCATGGAGAGGCTGGAGTCTGAGGGCATGAAGGGGCTTATCCTTGATTTGCGCGAGAATCCCGGCGGCGTGGTCACGAGCTGCGTGGAGATCGGGCAGATGCTTGTCCCGAAGGGGACGATCGTGTCCGTGGTGGAGCGGGACGGAGAAAAGGATGTTTACACCTCCGATCTGGAATCGCCGAAGTATCCCGTTGTCGTGCTCATTGACGGCAACAGCGCAAGCGCCTCGGAGATTCTGGCGGGCGCGCTGCAGGATACGGGGGCGGGGATCTTGGTGGGAACGAAATCCTACGGCAAGGGCTCTGTGCAGATGATGCTGCCCATGCTCCACGATGACGGACTGAAGCTCACCATTGCGAAATACTATACGCCGAACGGCAGAAGCATCGACGGCACAGGCATCGAGCCGGATGTGACGGTGGAGCTTCCACGGGATGCCACAAGCGATGTGCAGCTTGCCACGGCCATGGAAGTCATGAAAGAGAAAATACAATAAGAAGAAAAATCTGTCCTGCATGGTACATGAATGCCAAGCAGGACAGATTTTTTGCACAAAAACACCCCGACGATGCCGAGGTGTCACATTCATTTTGGTGGAGATGAGGAGAATCGAACTCCTGTCCGAAAATATTGCTATAAAAACTTCTCCGAGCGCAGTTGCGTGGTCGTTTTTAAGCCATCAGAAGCCCACGAACAAACTTCATCAGACCGAGCACCTGAAATTTCCGCACCGCTGCGATGCAGTCACGATGCGTAATCCCGCATTTGCCTCCACCCGCTCTAGCGAGAAATCAAGCGTAGGAGGTGGCATTAAGCTGCCAGAGCGTATTCTTCGTTAGCTTTTATATTTAAAAGTAACTTGTCCCTTACTGATCCGGTTCGAGACCCCCGGAGCTCGCTATTCCTATACCATCTATCCCCGTCGAGACCATTACATCCCCACGAATAGAAACTTCCCTGCAGATACTATAGCATGGAAGAGGGGCGTTTGTCAATTACCCCGTTAGGAACTGTAAAATTTATTTATGAACAGTTCCTAACGAGACGTTGCTATTTCCCTGCAGATGCAAAACGGCGCAGGTACTTATAAGTTGCTTCCGGCACCAGCTTGCGTATATTGCGGAAATCGCGCTCCTTCAGCAGACGCCTTACCTGGGACGCGCTGATCGGCGTACCCTCACGTCGCAGCCTAGGAATTTCGATGAATCTAACGTCATACTGCTGGAGCAGGTGGCGCATTTCTGCATTGTACTGAGCTGTAACTTTGTCCAAGGGTTCCTCCCCTGCAAATCTGATACTGATATCAAGGCAGGGAGCAATTTCCCGTCCAAAGAGTGCCACATCCAGACTGGCATCGATTGTCTGCTCCTGCAGGCTTTCCTTGTTGAAATACTCCTTAAAAGTCCTAGCCGAGAGGATGAACTGACCGCTGGGAAGCACCAACACATCCTTCAGATCGGCCAGATTTTCTTTTACAAGAGCAAGCCTGTCAGTAAAGGGGAAATAGGATTTATCCTCCTCTACCACAAAGACGATAAGTTTGTCGCATTTGGTCAGCGCTTGCTCCACCAAGTACCTGTGTCCCTTGGTAAACGGGTTGCAATTCATGACAATGGAGCCTACCACAGGGCGCAGATAATCATGATAAATTTTCGTTAATTTCTGCTTGTATGCCTTCAACTGGGCATCCTCTCCTGCCTCAGCGGAGGGCACCTTGCGAATCCCCTCTGCTTCAGAAGATGCCACTTCCTTCTGAACCTCTGTTGAGTAGAAGTCGTGCTGGGTCAGTAATGAAAACAAGCCCTCTGCTATCAATTTGTTCCCTGCCGGGGTGAGATGACTGTCCGTGTCCGCAAAAATTTCCCCATAGCTGTGGGGACGTATCCCCTTCTGACTAAGGTCACAGCAGTCAACACTCCACACAGAAGCTTCTGTACCTATGATGACAATATCTCCCTGCTTTACGGGCAAGGAACGCAAAACTCCTATGGTATTTTCTAACAGAGCTTGGGTATTGCCGCAAATAAAGGCATAATTATGAACAATAAGGCCCTTCTCTGCTGCTCTGTCGTTAAGACATCTTTGTAACAGCGAGGTAGGCGAATACGCATCGGCATTTCCTACCCCGTAAAAACTGCAATTTCCCACTAAAAAAATCGAGCGCTTCGGATTCTCTGGCTGCCCCAGTGTCACTCGAAGGCCATGCCTCGTATTGAGGGAAATGGAGCTATAATCTGCAAAACGTCTATAACCGTCTGGCCCTATATACGCTTCTGGTGTCTGGAAGCTGCTGAAGAAGCTTTCAAAACTGTCGTGGTACTGTTGAAAGAGCAGTTCCTTATGCTGGTAGATCTGCTTCATAACCCTGAATTATTCATGTCCGTAGACGCTTAGACCACTCATCCAGCACAAATCCTAGGCTGAACGCTCTTTTGTCCTTC
>CALGGN010000344.1 GCA_937915915.1 uncultured Selenomonas sp.
CTCGATCCCGCCGATGATGACGGGAACATCGGGATACGCTTCCCGTATGCGATTGCAATAGACAATCGTCGCACGCTCCGGCCTGCAGCCCGGTTTCCCGCTGGGAGAGTACGCATCCTGCCGACGCTGTTTTTTCGCTGCCGTGAATTTGTTCAGCAAGGAATCCATATTCCCTGCCGATACCAGAAACGCCAGCCGCGGTTTCCCAAGCCTTTGAAAAGCCCCTGCACTGTGCCAGTCCGGCTGGGGCAAGATTCCCACACGATAGCCGTGTTTCTCCAGCAGACGGCACAGGATGGCCGGACCGAAGCTCGGATGATCCACATAGGCATCCCCCGACACAAATACGAAATCCAGCTCCTTCCATCCTCTTTCCAGCATATCCTGCGTGGAAACAGGCAAAAAAACATGCCGTCGCAAGTTCCTCAACACTCCTGCCTGTCACATCGAGGGCGAGTATCAGTTCGCCTTCGTGAAATCTCTCTCTACCACTTGCCCGTAATCGCCCAGAGCGCCCAGAGCCTTCCCGTTCTGGGTCAATTCCACGGCTCCTGCGTTTCCTGCGGTGAGGAAGATATGCTCCTTGGCTGTCCAGTGCATGCTCTGCCCTTCTTGCGCAGTTCCCTCATATATGACCTGCCCGTCTGCGACCACCTGCATCCAGCAATTGCCGGTAAATTTCGAATCCAGCACCAAATCGCCGGTGGCCGGCTGTGGCGCTGTCGGCGCAGCCTGAGACGCCGGCGAAGGAACTGCTGGCTCCGGCGTCTTCGCTGCAACGGGCGGCTTGGGCTCCTGCTCCTGTACCTTCGCCTTCGTGTTCGACTTGCTCTGCGTCGTCTGCGCAGTCTGCTTGCCCGGTTTCGTGGAGTGAGCCGAGCTCCCGGAATCACTCAATAGATACCATGCTCCCCCCGCAACGACGACCAGCATCAGGAGCACCGCCACAAGTCCCATATGCGAGGAACTTGCCCCTCCTGTGTAATGCTTCGAAAAATCCGCGGAACTCACCTTGCGCGGTTTCTCTTCCTCCTTCGGCGGCTCCACGGCCACCGAGCCGGGATCAGCCTCCTCCTGGAACTGGCGTGCCAATGTGTCCGCATCCAGTTTCAGAAAATTGGCATAATTACGCACGAAACCCTTCGCGTAAACCATCCCCGGCAACGTTCCATACTCGCCCTTTTCAATCGCATCTATATAGAGGGAACGGATACTTGTCCCCTTTTCAATATCCTTGATGGTCAAGTTCTGGCTTTCGCGAGCCCGCCGCAGTGTATCCCCAACCATGTGCAAAAACCTCCTGCAATCATTTTCTCGAAACAAACACCTACCCTTCATCATTATACACAAAAGCACCTGTGAAGACAAATTTTATTATAATTTTTTTCCACAGGAAAGGAGGTTCTCCGAAAATGCGGAGAACCCCCATCCATCATCAAAACTTTCCGCCGATGCCGCCGTGACCGCCGCCGATATCGCTGCCGCCCCGATTGCTCTCTTTCGGTTTCAGTGCGCGCGTGACCGTCATGTACAGGAAAGTATCCGTCGGTGCCTCCAGCCGGATGCTGTCGCCCAGCAGATAGGCGCTTGCCCCGTATCCCGGCTGCACATTGCTCATCATGCTGACCAGATAGACTTGCACGCCGTACATGACGACGAGCGCAAGAATCACCGCGATGCCCAGCGCGACCCAGCTGAATCGATCCGCCGGATCAAAGGGCTTGCCCTCCTTCTCGTAATAGGATACCAACTCATCCACCGTATCCGCATACGCCAGAAAAGCCGCCTGATACCTGCCGTCTGACAAATCGCTCAGAAACGCATCCCGAAGATAGGGCGCTCCACCGTCGTTCGTTATGATCTCGTGCATCTTCGCGTCTGTCACAATCTGGAAATCCCGTCGGTCGATCGCGATCAGCAGAACCGTATTGCCGTTCGCTCCGGGCGAGAATTGTTGGTTCATCAGGTTGTCCGTGTACCTTACGATGTCCTTGCCGTGAAGGGACTTCTTGGTCACAACCGCAATGCCGATCCCGTGCTTTTCCTGCAATCCTGCGATATGCCTCGCAAGCTCGGCCTTTTCGCCCTGGTTCAGCAGCCCTGCCTCATCCACGACCACCTGTCCCGGCTCGATTCCGGGCTTCGCAGTGTCCTTCGCCGCAAGAGCAGCGGCAGGAATCAGCAGGCAGAGCAGCACTGCCAAAGCGGACAACATCCGCCTATAGTCCACATGCATCTCTCTCACCCCCTATGCCACCAGCAGCTTCGCCAGCCAGTAAACCACCGGAATGGAAATCAGCGCCGCAATCGACGGGTAAAGCCACTTCTTTTTCTCGTCGATGGGCAGACTGCCGACCACTTTTCCGGTCTGGCCGTTCATCATGAAGGTATAGGGCCTGTTCCCATAGCGTGTAGTCAGAATCCAGACGGGCACCATGGCATAGGCCACCTTGGAATCCCCTTTGATGACGGAACTGGATTGGAGCTCTTTGCGGTCATAGCCGCTCACGGCATCCTCCAGCACATCCATCGTCGTCTGGCTCATGCGCTTATCCGCGCGCGGAACTGCCGCCTCCGCGTCCACATCGTATTTGTCCGCCAGATAGCCGGGCAGATAGGCCGTGGAGAAGGGGACCATCTCACTGTAGTCAAAGGGCTCGATGGCGTCCATATGGGCGTCGGGCATTTTCCGGGACCCATCCACCGGGATGCGGGAGAAATCCACCGTCCCGGCCCGGTGCACGGCGTAGTGATCCGTCTCGGTCACCTGATAATCCCCCTGGCGATAGCTCCGCACCCGGGTGGCGTTATAGCGGATATCCGCGTCCCCCTGGGCGTCGAACAGCCAGAAGGGCACGTAAACGCCCCTGATCTCTTCGATGTGGTCCTCGCTGGAAAAAGCCCGGGGCAGCAGCACCTTGCCCTTGTAAAAGCCGCGCAGGGCCCTCATCGCCGCTTCCTTGTCCAGCTTGAAGGGCAGGATATAATCCGGCTTCAGCATCCCGTGAAACTGCCCCGGCACCACGGTGGGGTTGCCGCAGTAGGGGCAGCTGGTGGCGGCGGTGGTGGAATCACA
>CALGGN010000345.1 GCA_937915915.1 uncultured Selenomonas sp.
TCATGAAAATTTATCCTGCGTGAAACAGCAAGCTATTTAAAACGTGTTATACTAGGGAAAAATAAATCCTGCGGTATCGTAAATTGTTTCGTGGATAAACCGATTCGAGAGGTTTTCGCGCATACCATCGGAATCTCTTCCTCCTACATCCCCTTCACAACACTGCTTTTACAGTGTTCTGAAACATCTCCCAACCTACACGGTCTATCGTATTGCGGAATCGCTCGCCGGGTTTTGCGTTCTTTTCAAAAAAGGACAATGCTGCCTCCACAATATCGTACAGCTTGTTCTCTTCGAATACGATAGGCAGGAAGGTTTTCCCTACCGCAATGCGATTGCCGTAAAGCCCCCCAAAAGAGACAACGAACCCTGCATCGCCATGCCATGCATCCGTAGGGCAGCCCTTTACGCAGCGGCCACAGTAAACGCACTTCTCCTTGTCATACGAAAGTGTCTTTGCAACTTTGTCCACCTGTATGGCATCATAACGGCAGATCGCCTCGCATACGCCGCAATAAATGCAATCGTCCCGATTCCAAGTGGGCAGCATCCCGCCCTTGATGCCCATGTCGTTTTCTTCGGCTTTCAGGCAATTGTTGTGGCAGCCTGTGAAGCCGAACTTGAACTTATGGGGCAGTTCTCTCCCCCCATAACGACGATCGAACTCCTTTGCTAGTTTCACCGCATCGATGAGTCCCGACGGGCAGACGCCATTCCCCTGACAAGCAGTGATGGTGCGGACACGCGGTCCACATACGCCCACCGATACGCCGCCGTCCTCCAGTGCCTTTTTCACTGCCGCAATATCCTGTGCCTTGATAAAGGGAATCTCAATCCCCTGCCGGGAGGTAAGATGTATGTATCCTGCACCGAACCGTTCCGCTACTTGCTGCACCGTACCGAGCTGGGCAGCCGTGAAATGCCCGCCCACGGATTTCAGTCGCATGGAAAAGCAATCCTTCTGTTTTTGGCGCATAAAACCGCCTTTTTTTAGTTCCTTGTAATCAATAGACATCCGTACACACTCTCCTGTTCCAATACGACAACACCTCAAATTCCTGCGCCGTCCAAGCCCGAAAATACCTCCTTTTCGATGCGTTCCAGCCGCTCCACTCTGCCGTCCTTCACCACCACGGTAAGCTCACCGTTATACGGCAAATGCTCCATGATGTAGCGCATGGTCTTTTCTCCAAAGCCTGTTTCTTCCACTTCGGCCCCTACAACGATGCCGCCACCTGCCACATCATAGCCATCCACAAGAACAAAACGTCCCGTGGATGGAGAGTCGATGAAGAGGTCAAAGGCAATCTCATGCCTCAGGCTGAGAATCACCTCGGCTACATCATTGATGCGTACTTCCTCGGCATCCCTTCGGCTCGTCAGCTCGGCGGCATCGATAATCTTCGTGATGGCGGAAAGTTCCGCCTCCACTTCCTGCGTGGCCAGCTTCAGCTTGTACTTCCGGTGGAATTTCATGGGCTGCCGCCCCATCCAGAAGATGGATGCCCGAAACCGTCTCGCTACCAAAGGCGGCGCATCCTCTGTGCGGGTTATGATTTCTCCCCGTTGGTTGAAAAATTCATCCTTCACTTGGATTCCCGTGGATTCACCGGCGCAGGCCACACTTTTCCTGTCCTTCTCCTGCCAGCAGGGAATAGCCGTAACTATGGTCTGTCGTCCGCCCGGATAGATGGTGATGGCATCGCCTACGGAAAGCCTCCCCTCCTCGATGCGGCCGGCAATGATGCGCCTGTCATCGAATTTATAGACATCCTGAATGGGAAATCTCAGCGCCTTGTTTTCCGTTCCTGTTTCCGCTTCAATGAGATCCAGGGAATCCAGCAGGCTCGCGCCCTTGTACCAAGGCATATTCCCTGATTTTTCCGCAATGTTGTCGCCGCAAAAACCAGAAACCGGCAGATAGGAAAGCGGATGAACCGACAACGTCTCCAAAAACGCCCCCAACGTCTGGACAATATCTTGAAAGGACGTTTCACTATACTCCACCAAGTCCATTTTGTTTACCAGTACGTAGACCTTGCGGATGCCGAGCAGACTGAGCATATAGGCGTGGCGTCTGGACTGTTCCTGCACCCCTTCATGGGCATCCACCACCAAAAGCGCGGCCTCGGCGCTGGTGGCGCCGGAAATCATGTTCTTCAGAAATTCCTTGTGCCCGGGGGCATCGATGATGATATAATCCCGTTTTTTCGTGGAGAATTGGATTCTGGTCGTATCAATGGTAATGCCCTGCTTCTGCTCTTCCTCAAAAGCATCCAAAAGATAGGCATACTCAAAGGGTTTTCCCGTGTCATGGGCGATTTTCTTCACCTTTTCCACCTCTCCCAAAGGCAGTGCCTTTGTATCGTAGAGGAGCCTGCCCAGCACCGTGGATTTCCCGTGATCCACATGCCCCACCACGACAATACTCAGCCCGTCCCGTTTCTCGGTCACATATACCCCTCCTTCCTGAGTTTCTGCATGGCGTAAGAGTCCTCTTGATCCTGCTTGCGTCCGGCGCGTTCATTGGTCTTCGTGTTTTTTAACTCCTCGATGATCTTGTCCAGCGTGTCCGCCTCGGAATCAATTTGCCCTGTGCAGCAAGCGCAGCCAAGACTGCGATACCGTTTGCCGTTTTTGGCAAAATAAAGGTCGATGATGGGGATCTGCTCACGCCGGATATACTCCCAGATGTCGATTTCGTTCCACGCCAGCAAAGGATGGACGCGGATGTGATGCCCTTTGGGAAAATCCGTCTTGAACTGATCCCAAAGCTCCGGCGGCTGATTCTGATAATCCCATGCATCATCCTCTTTGCGCTCGCTGAAGACACGTTCCTTGGAGCGCGAACCTTCCTCGTCGCGGCGCACTCCCACAATCAGCCCGTCAAAGCCGTACTGATGCACCACTTGCTTGAGGCCGTCGGTCTTCAATGCCTTGCAGCAGGCGAGTCTCCCCTTTTCCGGACCTATCCCTGCATCAATGGCCGCCTGATTGGTATGAACGATGAGATCCAGCTTCCATTCCTTGGCGATCTTGTCGCGGTAAGCAATCATTTCCGGTATTTTTCGTTTTGTGTCAACGTGGATAAAGGGAAAGGGAACATGCCCGTAAAACGCTTTTTTCGCCAGCCACAAGAGCACCGTCGAATCCTTTCCGATGGACCAGAGCATCCCCAGTTTCCCCAGCTTTTTGTAGGCTTCCCGCAGAATATAAATGCTCTCTGCCTCCAGTTTATCCAAATGTTCCATAGTCTCACTTCCTGATACGTCTAATATTCATTGGCCGCTTTCTTATCCACCGAGATGCTTTCCTCGCTGCCGTCCGGCCATTTCATCAGCCAATCGAGGCGGTCGGGCGTGTCCTCGGCATAGAGCCTGCCGCCCGCACCGCCCAAGTCTGCCGCCAGATAATAGAAAACAGCATGTTTCGGGCATTCCTTTACACATGCGGTACAGCCCCAACAGTCACGCACATCGCGAAGCCTCGCCTTTCCCTCCGATAGAATGAGAAGATTTCCGGGGCAGACTTCGGTGCATCTGCCGCAACCGACGCATTTTTCCCGCTCAATAAAGATGCTCATATCCTATCGCCTGCCTTTATGAGAGGACGGAAAATGATCTTGATGGTTCCGCTTTCCATGCGTGAATTGATATACTTTTCATAGGCCGCATCCTTTTCCGGATGGTCAAGATGTGCGGCGAAACTGTGCCAACGGGTTTCTTTTCGCGCCTGCAAATGAGCGACAAGAGCTTTGCAGACCACGAGCCTTTCCCGCAGTTCAAAAATTTTCATCAATCCATAAAAATCAACGGCACGAAGGAAATCGCTCAGGCCTTCGAGCCTCTCAATATGCTTTTCCGCTTGGAATAGCTGTGCCTCGGTATAACGGTAGTTTGCCCCGATGCCGCCCGCATATTCATCCATCGCTTGCTGCATGGCATCCTCCAAAGCATCGGCATCATATACGGGAGGAGACTTCTCCGATGGTTCTTGCAGGAAATGAAGGAGCCTCTTTAGAGCGCGCTCTACGGTTTCCTCCGGCAGAAACGGCATTTCCCTGCACCTAGCAGATTCGGCAGCGGCATCTGCGGCAATCTCGCCTTCCACAAATGCGCCCGTCACGTATTTTTGAGGTGCGCCGCCGGCCACATCTCCTGCTGCGAAAAGTCCCTTGAGCGTTGTTTGCCTTTTCTTGTCCACCCAATACCCGCTGGCGGTGTGCCCGCCAACAACATAGGGTTCCGTTCCTTCGATTTCTACATCATAGAGCATAGGAGGAAGCTTCGTCTCGCGCCAGCGCAAGGTTTGTGCCGGTGCCATGTTGAGATAGCATCCGACAACACGTCACGCTATTCTGTTTGATCGTCACGACATTGTGCATCATTTGCACTTCCTTCGTTCCTGTTGCTTTCACTATAATCTGGATTATCCTCCTTGTAAATTCAATAGTTTTTGTTGTCGGTGATAAATTATGGTTATCACGAGATATCTCGGTAACTGGGCATATAAAATCCCCTCCATCGACTTCTACGGTGGAGGGGTGGCAAAATTTTGAGAATGGTAACAATTCATGAACGGGATTTTCCTTTATCTGGCCCCGCAAGTCCCCCGACTTTGCCGGCAATCCTCATCGGCGTTGGAAAGTCCCAATCGTGCTAAAAGTTCCATGTCCTCTTTGATGGTCGTGCCGGAGGTAGTGAGCATATTGCCGGTGATGGATGCGGAAGCTCCGGCGAGGAAAGCCGTCGCCCCGTTTTGTGGCAAAAGTTTCCGACCGGCCGCCAAGCGAATATTTGCTGCAGGATTTATATAGCGGAAGAAAGCCACCGTGCGAAGAATATCCTCCCCGGCAAGCGTCGGACGGTTCTCCAGCTTTGTACCTTTGACGGGCATAAGGGCATTGACGGGAATGGACTCTATGCCGAGCTCAGCGAGGCTTATCGCCATATCGAGGCGATCTTCCCACGTTTCGCCCATGCCGATAATGCCACCGGAGCAAACGCAAAATCCTTCTTCTTGCGCCAAACGTATCGTTCGGATGCGGTCGTCGTAGGTGTGGGTGGTACAAATTTCCGGAAAAAAACGACGCGAGGTTTCAATGTTATGGTGATAGCTGGTGACGCCCGCCTCCCGCAGCCGCCGGAATTGTTTCCGCGTCAACAGCCCATGCGAGGCGCAGAGGTCTATGTCAAGGGTGCGGCGCATTTCTTCGTAAGCCTCGATCGCCAAATCGAACTCCTCGCCCGTGAGTGCCCGCCCCGAGGTGACGATGGAAAAGCGATTTGCCCCGGCCTCTTGGTTGGCCTTGGCGTTCGCCATAATCTCGGCTCTGGGCAGAAAAGCGTACTCCTCGATGCCCGTTGCGTGGCGGGCGGCTTGGGCGCAATATTT
>CALGGN010000346.1 GCA_937915915.1 uncultured Selenomonas sp.
TCCAATTTTCAGGTGCTTCTGTGAAACTGGCATATCTGTTTCACGGATTCAGGAAAGATTTTGTCGCAATTCATCATATACTTCCTCCGAATCACTTGTTATAAGTACCAAAGCATCCTTCAGATCATCCTCAGTCAATTCGTCCAAACTCTTAATGGAATCATATTTTTTGGCCAGGAAATTATCTACAATGCAATATTCCTGAAGATTACAAAATACATTTAAGATGCTCTTTACTCTTTTACCCACATCTCCAAATGGAAAAAGAATCAGCTTTTTACCCCCCCCCGATAATTTTCATTTATTATGTCATTAATAATTTTAATTGTACATTTTGTATAATCAGCGTAAAAAGTCATCTTTTTCTCTCCTTCTGTTTTTCTTCCATGCTATTGATAAATGTACCATAATGGTCTATAATACTTACAAAGGAGGTTACATCATGCCCAATGTCTTAGACAAATATTCCCCTACCTATGATTTGGAGTCTTTCAAGCACTCCAAATACGAGATAAAAATGTCAGCCATCCGCGGAGCAGTCGCCATCGGCTTCAACAGGTCTGATATCCGCGCTGCCATCCAGACCTTGGAGCGGAAGCATTTTTACAAATCCATGACCTCCTACCAAAATCGCCATATATGGCAGGATGTTTATCATCTTCCCTACAAGGGATTCACCCTTTACATAAAATTCACCCAAGGCACTATTACCGAATTCACACTTCTATCATTCAAAGAGAAATGAGGTATTCTTATGGAAACAATCAAATACGATGCCGAAACCGGAGAACAGCTTATGCGCGACGTACGAAACATCACCATCACCTATCAAGGCCATAACAAGACATTTCCCATGCCTGGCTGGTATCCAAGGGACAACAATGAAGGAACCTTCACCGATGAGGACATGAAAACCTATGACCGTGCTCTCAATCAATTGAAAGCAGAAGCCGAAAACCTGCTGTTGCCGGATGACATCCGCTCTATCCGAAAAAAACTGAAACTTACCCAAGTTCAGGCCGGCACCATCTTGGGAGGCGGCAAAAAAGCCTTTCAAAAATACGAAAGCGGTGAAATCCTCCCAAGCCGTGCAATCTCCAACCTGCTCAAACTTCTTTCTCTGCAGCCCAATCTTTTGAAATCGCTGTAAGATTACAACAGGTATAGCCTCCATGCGGAGGCTTTTATACTGCGCCCCCATACTTCTTCCAGTTACTCGCAACAGTCACCGCCGCATAGATGGCATCCAGCATGCTCTCTTCATTTGCCCTGCCCTCTCCCGCCTTGCCGTAGGCGGTGCCATGGTCAACGGAGGTGCGGATCACCGGCAGGCCTATGGTGCAGTTTATGCCGCTCATGGAGGTGTACTGCTTGGTGACCGGATTCATGGCAAAGCCGCAGAGCTTCAGGGGAATGTGCCCCTGGTCATTCCATTACGGCCTTAATAGTGGCACCTTTCCCACCCCTGCATAACCAAATCTGGCAAGATTCCATTTGATTCTGCCCTCCAACCTACTCCTACTCCTGCTGCTCGTTTGGATGCGCTTTCCTTACCATTGAATGGTTTTTCTTTCCCATCTGAATTATCTAAGGAAAATTTCCTTTCAGTTTCGTTAATAATCAACCACGGGTCTGCTGTCATATTCATCATCGCTACACCTCATTTTTTCTAATGTTCTCAATTGGAAATATTCGTTTACTTCCCTTCTTACCTTCAATTTAGTCAGAAAAAAACGAGTCAAACGCAACACGTTCAAAGACATTTAGTTTTTCACCACGAGTAGCATTAAAATTCTGCTTCAAAAAATATGATTCCCTGCATGTGGCGCGCCATCAGCGCGGGTTGCGATTACTTCGTTGCCACCGATGAAAAATTGCTGGATTAATTATCATGAATCTGCACGAGGTTTTACACTACCATATTTCTCCAATTCCTGCATCATGATTTTTATATTTCCCAGCACCTTGCTGTTCCAATCCCAGGCCCCCGCTTTAGCAGCCTCACCTATTTTCATCCCTACAAAATTATTCTTAGCTGCCAAATAAGCATGTAGCCTTGATTTGTGTCTATGTGTCAACTTCGAGAGCTCATTTATGTTTTGCAAATAGGCATCAACTTTATCCAAATACCTATTCTCTGATTCAGACAAGGTCTTAAGACATAAGTCTTCCAACGCTCCTTTATCATATTTTCCATCAGACATAGTCCCTGGCAAAAGCGCATAGCAAATTTTCGGAAAATCTCCAACGAACACATTTGGGTTTTCAGGTACAGCTAAACTGTTTTCCCTCAATGATTTTTGTATAGACCTTATGGCACCATCAGCATCATCTTCTGCGTCTCTGATTATTCCAATGGCTGGCACGCTGTTGAAGTCCTTCATCTTCTTTAAGCCTTTAATGCATTTTGTCAACTCTGTTATGCCATGAAAATCCCATACTTGAATATGTTCATCTGTACCAAATGCTTTTTTATCACATGCATTTATGAAAAAACGCTCCGCATCAACCCCCTCAACCAAAAGCAAAGACATACCACGCCTCAAGTGTTTATTATCCATTCACCTTACCTCCAAGTTGTTTTCGAATGCCCACTCAAGGTCTTTTTGATTATATACTTCGGCGTGTATACCTTTTTCCCGTCTCTCGAGTCTTACATAGCTAAAATCATCATTTTCTTCATCAAAACTCTCATAAATAGATTTCAGGCATTCATAGCTATGTGTTGTTGCAATAATCTGGCAATCAAACACCTCGGATGCCTTTTTTATACCTTTCCATACATTTGGCATCGTTTCATAATAAAGGCCATTTTCGATTTCATCTATCAACAACACCCCATGTACATTGCTTGCCATCGCTAAGAAGATAGATAATAAGTGTG
This sequence comes from uncultured Selenomonas sp., assembly GCA_937915915.1. Lineage (GTDB taxonomy): Bacteria > Bacillota > Negativicutes > Selenomonadales > Selenomonadaceae > UBA9786. Next base: position 2,885 of record CALGGN010000346.1, read on the forward strand.
TCATGCCGTCACCCATCATTTTTATTGGCATTTTGCGTGGCAGTCCTATGTCTATATATATCTCTCCAAGATTCGACACTTGTGCCAGTGAAACACCTTTTACGCGTGGCTCTATTATCTTCAACAAGTCAATAATCATACTAAGACGATTACTAATATCCAATTCACTCAAAGCCCGCACATCAATAAACCTTCTCCTATCAGGCATCAGCATTTTTGCTATTCGCAATTTTTCTTCCAGTGGTTTTTCAATAACTATCGGCTGGAATGGATTTCTTAGAATATGTGCTTGATAAATGAGCTTTTCTTCCTTATGCAAAACAATGCCAAGGGAAACTCTTTCCTCAGCAGAAATCCCCCCATTCATGTTAGCTATAGGTGTCATTCCCAATTCTGTACCTCTTTGTACAACAATCTGCTGTCTTGCTCCATTTACATTGGGACGATATTCGTGATCATATCTGCACTCCAAAACATACTTAACAGCTTCATCCCTGAGACTTATCTTGATGTCTTCATTTATATTCAACTCATAAAAAAAATCCGCCCATATATCTGATCTATCCATAGAAACTTCATTGATACCACGCAGGCCATATTGCTTTATGAAAAGATCCTGTTGTCCCCCGCTGAAAAAAAGAAATATGCTATCCAGCACAGAGGACTTGCCAACATTATTCATCCCACCAAGCAAAGTAATTTTGGTAAGCCTTGGCAAGTTCAGCTCCTTGAACCCCTTGAAATTTTCTATCTTCATTGATTTTATCATAAAACACCTCAGTTTGGTCAGAAAATAACGAGTCAAACTCAACACGTTCAAAGACATTTAGTTTTCCACCACAAGTAGTGTTAAAATTCTGCTTCAAAAAATATGATTCCATGCATGTGGCATGCGCCATCAGTACTGAGCGCTTCATCAATCTGCTGATTCGTGACAATATCAACTATACAGAGTGGCGCAAAACTGAATTGCCAGAGCCAAATAGCATCGAAGAATTAAGCCGACAGGCTTCAGTCTATTTCATGCATAAGCACCCCAATGCCTAGCCTATTTTCACAAATCCACTCGCCCTGCTAATACGGCAGGGCATTTTTATATGCTTCCTCCATACTTCTGCCAGTTCTTGGCAATGGTCACCGCCGCATAGATGGCATCCAGCATGCTCTCCTCATTGGCCCTGCCCTCTCCCGCTTTGCCGTAGGCGGTGCCGTGGTCAACAGA
>CALGGN010000347.1 GCA_937915915.1 uncultured Selenomonas sp.
CATACGAGATCTGATCGTGACTGGAGTTCAGACGTGTGCTCTTCCGATCTGCCGGAGCCGGAGCGTCCCACGATGCCGATGCGGCTGCCTGCGGGGAAACGCAGGGCAACATCCGTCAGCACGTTCTTCCCGTCCGCCTTGTAGCGGAAATTCACCTTGTCAAAGACCACTTCTCCCGTCAGACTCGAAAGAGTGGTGCGGGATGGGTCGAAAGCCGGTTCGCTCTTCTCGTCCATGATATCCCCCAGTCGCGCCATGGACACGCGGATCTGCTGGAAATGCTGCAACATATTCACCAGCCGCAGAATCGGTGCGATGACCTGTCCCGCCAGCATCTGGAAGGCGATGAGCTGCCCCACGGAAAGCTCGTTTTCCATAACGGCATACGCGCCGATCCACAGGATGGCCAAATTGAAGGACATCTGCAGGAACATGCCGATGCTCCCCGCCACATTGGCCAGAGACAGCACCGACAGGGCGCTTTTCAGATATCGGGTCAGGATCTCCTCATAGCGGTTCACGAAGGTGCGCTCCACCCCCATGGTTTTCAGGGTCTTGACACCTGTGATCGTCTCGATGTTGAACGAGTTGTTCTCCGCCTCCAGCAGGAATCTGTCGTTGATGCGCCGCTTGTAGATGGGAGCCACCACAACGTTCAGGATGATGTACAGGGGGATGGTGCCCCAGACGATGTAGCTCAGGGTGCTGGAATAGATGAACATCACCAGCAGGTACACCACGGCAAAGACCACATCCAGCACCACGGTGAGAGCCTGTCCCGTGAGAAATTCGCGGATGGTTTCCAGTTCCCCTACGCGGGAGAAGATTTCTCCCACCTGCCACTTGTCGAAATACTTCACCGGCAGTTCCGTCACCTTGCGGAACAGGTGGGAGGAAAGGGACACATCGATCTTGTTGGTTGTATTCACGAAGAGATAGGAACGCAACGCCTGCATCCACTGCTGGAACACCACCACCGTTATCATCCCCGCCATGATCACGTCCATGGTGGGGATGCTGCGATGCACCAGCACCCTGTCGATGATCGTCTGGGTGAACAGCGGGGTCAAAAGCCCAAAGCCCTGCAGGATCAGGGACATGAAGAGTACCTTCAGCAGGAAGTTCTTGTACTTGGCCACTGCCGGCAGGAACCACGAAAAACCAAAGTTCTCCACCTTGTCCTTCAGCTTTTCCAGTTGGAAGCGCTTGGCAAAGAGAATGGCCTCTCCCGTCCACCGTTGGGCAAAGAAATTCTTTTCCGCCACCAGCAACTGCTCCCCTTCCTTCAGTCGGGGATCAAAAAGCACCACTCCGTCCTCGTCGATGCGGGTAATGAGCACAAAGCCGCCGTCTACCATGCGGCAGACGAGGGGGCGGGGCATCTTTGCCAGACGCTCCATCTGCACACCCTCAAACGCTCTGGATTTCAGCCCCAAATCCCTGGCTGCCAGCAGCAGCCCCGTGGTATCCACCGACTTTTCATCCGTGATATAAGCGCGGGAAAGCTGGGATATATCCGCCGGGATGGAGAATCTGGCAGCCACCTGCACCAGACAGGCGAGAGCCGAATCAATCTTAGCCATGTATCCTCCTTCTCCTTATCTCTCGCGGAGAGCTTCATCCTGGTACTGGCGGAAGGGGTCGAGGAAGAAGTCGATGATGCGCTTCTTCTTGATCTTGATTTCCGCCGCCACATTCATGCCCGGAGAGAGCTCAATGCCGCTCTGGTCATCCTCAATGGAGAGGGTCAGGCGGTATTTTTTGTTCTTTTCTCTGTCTTGGGTGTCCGTCACCGCATCGGGGCTGATCTCCGACACCTTTGCATCTACCATGCCGAACTTCTGGAAGTTGAAGGTTTCCACCTTCACCTCCGCCTTCTGCCCCAGCTGGATGAAGCCGATATCCTTGTTGTCTGCATAGGCCTCGATCTCCAGCGTGGCATCATCGGGAACGATCATCATGAGTCCTTGACCCTCGGACACCACGCCCCCTATCGTATGGACGGTGAGCTGGTTCACACGGCCGGACACGGGAGCCACGATTTCCGACTGCACATTGGTTTCGTTGGCCTTGGTGAGTTCTTCCTGATAGGTGTTGAGCTGCCTCTTGGCCTCCACCAACTGGGTCATGGTTTCCTGCCGGTAGGCGCTGTCCGTGGTGGCCTGATTGTCACGGGCCTCCGCAAGTTTTGCCTGCTCCTTCTGTATCTCCTGATCCATGGCCTCGGCGGATTTCTGGTACTCTACCCGCTTGGAACGGGCCTCCAGCAGTTGGAAATAGGAAACGGCGCTCTCTTGGAAGAGCATTTCCAGACGCTGCTCCTTTTCCAGAGCTACCTCATAGAGGGCAATATACTTTTGCTGCTGGGCAAGGGATGACTCGATAGCAGCTTCCTCTTGGGCAATGGCGGCAGCGTTCTTCTCCTGGTCCGCCATGAGCTTGGTACGACGGCTGTTGAAGAGAGCCATCTGCGCGTTGATATCCTTCTGGTCCAGATCCCCGTTCTTGTTGTCAGGGACGACAAAGGGCTCGTCATTCATCTCTGCCTGCAGCCTGTCCACGGTCATGCCGTAGTAGGCGACTTGCTTCCTCAACTGGTCCACATCCGCCTGCGTCTTGGTGGTGTCCAGCACCACCAAGGTCTGGCCTTCCGCCACATAGTCCCCCTCCCGCACCAGAAGCTCTTTGATGGCTCCCTTGTTCTGGGATTGGACGACCTTGACGTTTCCGGTGGGGATGACCTTGCCGCTCGCTATCGCCACCTCATCCACCTCTCCCACCACGGCCCAGATGGCTCCTACCACCAGAAGGGACACGATGGTCCACAGCACCAGCCGTCCCACCGGGGAGGGAGGTGTCTCCGTTACCTCCAGAATGGATGGCAGGAACTCAGTCTCTTTGCCGTCCCTGTCTCCCTCGATAAATCTATGCCAAAATTTCTTGAACATCTCTACACCTCACTTACGTTGTTTGCTGCTGATGCAGATTCGCATATATGCCTCCTAGGGCCAGCAGTTCCTGCGGCGTGCCTTGCTCCACCAGCCTGCCATGATCCAATACCAGTATACGGTCGCAATGCTCCACCGTCACCAGCCGATGGGCGATGATAAACATAGTGCGGCCCTTGGCGATATGCTCGATATTGTTCATCACGATGCGCTCGGACTCATAATCCAAAGCCGATGTGGCCTCGTCAAAGATCAGTACGCGGGGATTGGTGAGCAGGGCTCTGGCGATGGCGATGCGTTGGCGCTGGCCGCCGGAAAGCCCTGCGCCTCGTTCTCCCACACGGGTATCATAGCCCTCGTCCAGTTCCAGAATGAACTCATGGGCTCCTGCCAGCCGTGCTGCCTGCATGACATCCTCCATGGGGGCAGCAGGGCGCCCGGCAGCGATATTTTCACGGATGGAGCCGTTGAAGAGGTAGCTGTCCTGCATGACCACTCCCATCTGGCCGCGGAGCCAGCTGTAGTCCGCATGACGAATATCGGTGCCGTCGATGGTCAGTTCCCCCTCATCGGGGAAATAGATCTTTTCCAAAAGACCTGCCAGCGTGGACTTGCCGGAGCCGGAGCGTCCCACGATGCCGATGCGCTCCCCCGGCTTCACCGAGAAGGTAATGTCCGTCAGGGCAGGCGGCAGATCCAGCCGGTAGCGGAAGGTGAGGTTCTTCACCTCCACCGCTCCCTGCAAGGGTCTCAGCCCCGGCGCCGGGGGCTGGAGCACTGGTTCGATGCGGGAGTGAAGGATATCCCCTATGTATCGAAGGGCAAGGAAGGACATCTGCACCTGTGGCCACATGGTACACAGCTTCACCAGTGGCCCCGTTGCCTGCGCCGCAAGCATCCGGAACGCGATGAGCTGTCCAAGGGTAAAGTACCCGTCCATCACCAGATAGCCCCCGTACCAGAGAATCAAGAGATCCGATACCGCTTGGATGATGCCGTTGCCGCCGCCGATCAGCTGGTTGAAGGCTGCGGCGTCAAAGCTCGCCTGCACATGGCGGCAGATCAGCTTCTCCCAGCGCTTCACGAACTGCGGCTCCACCGCCAGCGCCTTCACCGTCTGCATGCCGGTGACCGCCTCCACCAGAAAGGACTGGCGGGCAATCCTGGCTCGAAACATCGTCATCATCTTCCGATGATACACGGGCCAGGCAAAATAGGCCTGGGCAGCAAAGAAGGGCACGATGACCAAGGCGAGAGCCGTGAGGGACACGCTGTAGTACAGCATCAACGCTACAAAGACCACCGCAAAGACAGCGTCCAGAATGGTGGTGAGGGTTGTCCCCGTCAAAAACTGCCTGATGCGCGCCATCATGCCGATCCGTACCAGGACATCGCCTACCCGCCGACGCTCGAAGTAGGGGATGGGAAGGGATATGAGACGCCGGAAGAGCCTGGTGCCCAAAATGGCATCCAGCTTCATCGTCACCTGATTCATGATATGGGTACGCACCCCCGACAGCAGGGACTGTACGAAAGCAAAGACCAGCATGGCGATTCCCAACACTGTCAAGGTAGACAGGCCATCGTTGCCTATGACCTTGTCTATCACCACCTGCGTAAAGAGGGGCATCAGGATGCCCATGGCCTGCAGGAAGAAAGATGCCAAAAGCACCTCTCCCAGCACATCCCGATAGCGCAGAATCACCTGATAGAACCAATCCAGATTGTAGCGAAGGCGAAAATCCGCCCAAGTGAACTTCGGGGACAACACAAGAGCCTCTCCGGTCCATGCCGCCAGAAAAACGCGGGTAGGCATGGCCATGGCCTTATCCTCGGCAACATCGATAAAAAGCACCACCTCGTCGCCGTGGGAGCCCAGCATGGCATAGTTGCCATTTTTGAAGCGTACCACTGCAGGAGCTGGTACCTCCCTGATTTCCTCCGCCGTAGGATGTGTGAGCACGGCTCTGGCCTTATGCTCCCCCGCCAGACGCACAAGATCTTCCCAGCGGCACTTCTCATCCGGCAGCTCAGGATGGGCCTTGACAAGTTCCCCCTCCGGCAGACGCCTGGCGATCTGCGCGAAGGCCTTTTCCAAAGCGCCCAGCGCAGTATGGCTGCGGCGCACCTTTTCATCCAGCATAATCTCTCCCAATTCTAATCGTACGAGATAAAAAACAACAAATCGTATTATACCGTGACAATACAAATTTTTCCACAAAAAAACTTCTGCACTTACTCACGCTATTATATATTTTTTCCCCTTTCCCGTCAATGCAAAAAGCCCCCTCGAGGGGAGCTCTCTGCATGATGGAATACAGTTTGATTTACTTCGGCTGAGTGAATTTCCGTATCTTATTCGGAAACGGGCTTCTTTTTCAGCCTTTCCTGCCACAGATCTGCCTTCTCCCGATTCCCTGCTTCCTCGTACAGCTCATACAGCGCACGGTACAGCTTCCTGATCTCCCCGGAGGTCTCCAGACGGTTCTCCTCGTGGGGCAGCAGTTCCTCATGGCGGTCTGCAAGGTTGACGGCAAGTGCCAGTTCCTCGATGGCATTCTGTTTTTTCCCCGCTGCCAGAAGCTTCATCCCCTTTATGGCATGAAAGTCCGGCATATCCGGATAAGCTTCCAGACCTGCTGCCAGTACCTCATCCGTCGGTTCGCCCAGAGCCTCTGCCGCAAGGTACCAGTTGTGATAGACAGCAAAGCCGTGATAGGCTGCCTTTTCTCCTGCCGACAGAGAGGCACGGGCCTCCTTTATGGCCTCGCGGTAGTCCTTTCGCTGGAGGGCAAGTCCCGACAGGTAGTAGTGCTGCAGCTCCACTTGACGGCCTGACTCTATCTCCGATGCCAACAGCTTCTGGTTGCGCAGGATTTTGGCAGCAAGTTTCTCCGGCGTGTAGCCCGTATGATAGAGGGTCAGCTCACGGGGAGCATCCACGGCTGTCGTTCCAGGGGGAAGACCGGAGATGACCTCGTGTACCGCCCCTGTGTAGCATACTCCCGGCAGACGGCGGTAGATGCGTTGCACCACGCAGTGGGACAGGTGCTCCTGCTCCTTGCCCCGCCGTACATCCCACATGGAGGAGATCAGTCCCGTGGGCAGGGGGCTTTGCCAAGCTTGTTCCAGTGCCTGCCGCAGCGTCCTGCTGCCTTCTGGCAGGAAATATTCATCCGCATCCAGAAAGATGATCCAGTCTCCACTCGCCTTTTTCAGGGCAAAATTTCTGGCGGCGGCGAAATCATTCCGCCAAGGGTAACGGTAAATGCGGTTCGTGAATCTTGCTGCCACCTTCGGCGTGTCATCCGTAGAGCCTGTATCCACCACGATAAGCTCGTCTGCCGCATCCTTCACGCTCTCCATCGAGAAGGGCAGATCCTCTGCCCCGTCCTTCACGATCCAGCAGGCCGAGATGCGCATGGGGCCGCCGGAGGACCGCTGCAGCAGGTGAAAAAGTCCCGCCCACGGGGGCAGAGAAGCGCCGCCGCTGAGGGCGAGGAACCCCGCTGCCTCAGTTTTCAGCCCTTTGAGGGGCATCTTTTGCAAAGGGGAAGGGGCAGCATTCCCAAGGGCACACCCTGCAGCCCATGCAGCCTGTGCCAGCACGTTCGACAGCGTAACGGACTCTCCCTCCACCAGCAAAGGTCTGCCCGTGAGGGATGCCTCTGCCGCAGCAGCCACCGCCCCTGCCAGATCCTCCGTATGCAGGAGAGGCCAGATGCGTCGTCCTTCTTCCGCCGGAAGAAGGGGCACCGCCCTGCCGGACAGCGCCTCCTGTTGCAGATGCCTGAGAAGGGGCAGTGCCGCATCCTCATCCTCCCTGTCCCACAGGCCATAGAGGGAAGGGGCTGCCACTGTCGCGGCTTTTGCGGGCAGCGCCCCCGGCACGGCGGCGATGTCATTGTAGACAAATATCGCCTTGATCCCTGCTTTGCGGTACATCTCCGCCAGAGCCAGATCCGCTTTTTCTTCTGCAGCTTTGCCCAAACGCACCTGCACCGCCAGCGAGGGTTTTTTCGCCCGCAGCTCCCTCTGCCAGCGGCGCAGGTTCTCCTTGTTCTTTTGTCCTTCCCCGATGCGGGCAGCCTCCGCCCTCAGCACCTTTCGGAAGGCTTGCATCAGACTTTCCGGTGCACCGGATACGATGATGGACATTTTTTTACCTCACCCTTCATCCCACGCTATTCTTTTCTTCCATCGTTTCTCTCAAGGCCGGTTTGTTCACCTTGCCGCTGAGGGTGCGGGGCAGTTTCTCCAGTTTTATCAGACTCCGAGGCTGCATGTAGACAGGCAGATTTTCCCGAAGCCTAGCGGCTAGTTCCTGTTTTGACGTTTCCCCTGCGAAAAAGAGGATGATCTCTCCTCCCTCTAAGAGAGCCGCCGCCTCGGCTGCCCCTGCCTCTCGTGCGGCTTCGCCGATCTCTCCCAGCTCCGTGCGGCAGCCCATGATCTTCACCATTTCATCTTCCCTGCCCGCATAGCAGAGATTTCCCTGCCCATCATAGTAGGCATAATCCCCAGTGTGAAAGAGCCGGTCTCCCTCTGTCAAGGGGCCTTCGCCGTAGTAGCCCTGTGCCAGGATGGGCCCCTTTAGGCAAATCTCGCCCCGCTCCTCCGTCTGTTCCGGCAAGAGTTCCCCATGCTCTCCCAGCAGACGGAGATCTATCCCCGGCAGAGGTTCCCCCAGAGGAATTCTTTCCCCTGCGAAGGGGCGGGGGATCTTATAGGTGAGTACATAGGAGGTGGTTTCCGTCAAGCCGTACAGCTGATAAAAGGATGCCTTGGGCAGAGCTTCCTGCCAGACTCTCAGAGTGGCGGCGGACAGGGGACTTCCGGCATAAGCGATAGTCTCCAGAGGCAGGTCAGGGGCGAGCACACCGGCTTTCGCCACGAAATCCATGACGGAGGGCACCAGCACGGCGGTGTCCAGCCGTTTTTCCTTGGTATACTCCACAAAAAGGGGAGGGAAGGCGAAAAAATGCGAGGGCAGCAGATGCACCGTGCCTCCGGCTGCCCATGTGCCCCAAAGGCAGGAAAGGGAGAGCACAAAGGAAAAGGGCGGCACTTCCCCCAAATGCTTCAGCCGAGGGAAAAGCCGCCTGCCAAAGTCCAAGGCGTTGAAGAGCACTGCTCCTTGGCTGAGCATCACTGCCTTGGGGTTGCCCGTGGAGCCGGAAGTAAAGAGCAGCATAAATGTGTCATGGCTGTCCGCCCGGGGCAAGGTCTCGTCTGCTCCCGTATTTTCTGCCAGCACTTCTTCCAAAGAGAGCAGGAGCGTGTCTCCTGCCCATGTTTTTGCGCTTTTCCGCAGTTCCTCCCGTGTCAGGAGGATGGCAGCGGGGGATATCTTCTCCGCCATTTTTCTGAGGCGCCCCGGGGGAAGATTCAACTCGAAAGGAGAAGCAGGGGAGGCCGTCAGTGTGCAGGCCAGCAGAAGGGGAGCATAGGCAGTTTCCTTGTCCGTGAAGATGGCCAGATTCTTTCCTGCCAAGCCATGCCGCGTCAGAAAGTGGGCGGCGCACTTCCCCTGCCGCCAGAGTTCTCCGTAAGAAAGGGTGATCTTGCCGTCTGTCAGGGCGGTCCGGTTCGGGTCTTTTGCGGCAGCGTCGCTTACGATCTCCCACAGGGAATGATATGGCATGGTTCTCATCCTTTCTGCTGTCTGTTTGCGATTTCCTCATCCTGAGTCCTCAGATGCTCCTCGACATTTTCGGGGGTGACAAAAAAACCGAACCAAGGGGGGCATTTTTTGCCTCCCATGAAGATACGGTCCACAATCATGTCCCCCACAACGGGACGGTAATGGGAAGCTTCATAAAAATAATACCTGCCTTCCGTCACGGGATTGAGCCCCGTAAAGTCCCAGTAGGGGGCGATAGCGGCCAGGCCCCGCTGGAAGTTCTTCAGCTCTTCCCGCCGCTCTCCTTGGTAGCCCAGATAGGCAAGATGGTAGGTGGGCCCCAGATACATGGCAAATTCGATGCCGTTTGCGTCGCAAAGCTCCTTCAGGGCACGGATCTCGGAGAGCGTCTCTGACAGACGGTTCCCCGGCACCACGAAGGACTCGTCCAGCCGGGGGTCTTTGGCATGGAGGGCAGGGTCGGCTTCGATCGCTTCATCGATCCAAGGATGAAGGGGACGGCCTGTGCCGTAGATATTGAAGATGTTCTCGTTCCACTCGCCTCCGGTGATGTAGTTGAAGGGACGCAGGAGGTACATGACGTAGGTTTTGAAATTTTCCGCCGGTGTGCCGTAGGGTAGGCGGATATACTGGTATTTATGCGCCTCCGGCGACAGGCGGAAGGAGGCTTCGTTCACTTCCTGCAGCACCCGTTCCGGACGGATCCCCGCCGCCAGCAGAAGCTGCATGTCTCGCAAGTGTTCGGCGGGCAGCCCCTCGGAGTAGGTCATGTTGTACCAGGGGCCGCCGGGAGCGGCAGAAAAGTCCACATTGCCGATGCGGGAGGAGCCGAAAGCCAGCCCCTTGATTCCCGCTCCGTGATGTTCCATGAGATAGCGCATCTTGACAAAATGCTGGTTCGGCTCCTGACGGCGCACAGAAAAGTCCCGGTTGTACAGACCGGAAAAATCGTGGGTGTAATTGTAGGCAGCGACGCCAGAAAGCGCTAAAGCCATACATACCAAGAGCAAGAGGGCGAATTTTTTGGGGCTCAAATCTTCCGTCACAGGCAATTACGCTCCTTAGGTTAAAACTGAAAGTAAAGGAAATCCGAAATCTGGTAGAGGTGAAGCACGGAAAAGAGGAACACTGCCGCCAGCAGCAGCGCGTAAATGGGCTTCAGACTCATCCGTTTCACGAGCTCTTGGGAGGGCGGCGCCAGCGCCACGATCAAGGCTCCCGCCGCCATTTCCTGCCAGGGCAGGGTTTTCAGCGCATCCCAAGGCACCAGCATGGCATGGCTCGCCGCCATGGCAGAGAGCACCAGCTTTGCCGTATGCAGATCCGGCGCACGGAAAATCACCAGGGATACGAGGATGAAGAGAAGGGTCAGAACGTGGGCCAGGGGAGCCGGCAAGCTCTGGCCGGTCTTCTTCCAGAGATGGTTCGTCGTGACTCCCGCCGCCTGCAGGGCGGCAAAGGCCACATAGGTCCAACCCGCGCCGTGCCACAGGCCCACGATGAACAGGGTGAAGGCGGAGGCCAGGGTCATCTTCCAGAAGCCGGGCTTACGGAAGCTTCGGACAAGGGGCATGTAGATGCAGGCGGTGAGGGCCCCTGTAAGGCTCATATGCCACCTCTGCCAGAAGGCGATCACGCTTCTGGCGCGGTAGGGAGCGTTGAAATTCACCGGTATCTCATAGCCCAGCATACGCGAAAGGCCCATGGCCATATCGCTGTAGCCGGAAAAATCAAAGTACAGCTGCAGCATATAGGCGAATGCCGTCAGCCAGGCATCGATGAGGTGCAGCTGGGCCGCATTGCCAAAGCCCGTGGCGACAAAGCCGATAAAGGCATCGGCGATAAGGACCTTCTTGCCAAGGCCTATGATGAACAGGGCAAGCCCACGGGAAACGTTTTCCCAGGAAAAGCGGCGGCAGCCCTTGTCCGAGAGCTGGGCCATCATCTGCCTGTGATAGAGAATAGGCCCCGCCAGAAGGTGAGGGAAGAAGGACACGAAGAGGCTGTAGCGCAGAAGCCCTGTTTCCTTCACCAGCCCTGCCCTGCAGTCCACCAGATAGAGCAGCTGGGTAATGGTAAAGAAGGAAATGCCAAGGGGCAGGATATTGTGCAGAAGAGGAAAATTTCTTCCCGTCACCTCGCCCGCCACCGTCAGGAAGAAGTCCAGATACTTGTAGTAGGAGAGCAGCCCCAGATTGAAGCACAGCCCCAGGAGGAAGGCGAGATTCCTGCCCCTGCCCGGCTCTTTTTTCAGGATCAGCAGGGATATGAGGTAGTTGCCCAGAATGCTGGCGAGCAGCAGGGGCAGATAGCGGATATCCCAGCAGCCGTAAAAAAAGAAACCAGCCAGCAGCAGGAAAACAAGGGCTCCGCGATCTGTGATTTTCCCTAAAAAGAAGTATCCTCCCAGTACCGCAGGGAAGAAGAGGAAGATAAACTCGTAAGAATTGAAAAGCATGTCAGATGTCCTTTACGCCATAGCCCACAAGAAGCTGCCTCAGATTTTCCAAGCTGGAAAAGTTCTGGGGCATCAGATCCGTGCCCGTCACCTGCACACCGTATTCCTGCTCAATCAGCGTGATGAGGCGCATCATGTCAAAGGAATCGATGAGCCCATCTGCCAGATAGTCCGAGGAGCCGGCATAGTCCCTGTCAGGATGCAGGGAGGTCAATACGTCAAGCAAAGGTTTCATGCATATTCATCCTTTCAATTTTTTGCTGATGTCATAATCATAAATGTAGACCGTATAGTGATCGGATTCGATTCTTTCCGCCGGTTTGCCGAAAATCCTTTCGGCCTCTTCGCTGCTGATCGTCCAAGCATCATCTGCCCCGAAGGAAATCAGCGTATCCTCCGTGGGCAGGCGTCGGGGATCCCCCTGTTTTCGGATGTGCCTGAGCACCACGAAGGACGCAGGGCGATGATAGTCCGCAGGCTTGGAAAACCAAAGCATAGGAGCCAGTCCATCTTCACGGGGCAGCACGGGAAGTATCCGGGTGCCGGACTGCGAGAAAAATTCATTGCCCGAGGCATCCCAGTATTCGGCATATCCCCACTGGGGCAGATGTCTTTCCTGCAATGCTGCGTCCACACGGGTCATCAAGGACTGCCTTTCATCAAAGACGGGCTGGAAGATTGCCCCCCGGCACGCGGAAAAGCCCACCAAGAAAAGCCCTAGGCATACCGTGACGAGTACAGCCCTCTTGCCGGCAAGGGCAGGGATGTTGCGGGATATCCAGAGGAAAAACAACAGCACGGAGACAGCGTAGGGAACCAGAAGGTATCTGCCTGTATAGTAATTCACCGGCAGGCCCAGCACCAGCACTGCAGGCAGCACCAAAAGAGGAATCAATACAAGGAATCTCAGGCGCCTTTTTTCCGGTTGCCACATTTCCCGCAGCCCCCAGAGAACTCCAAAGAGGGAGCACAAGGCAAGCAGACTGGCCCCCAAGCGGGCCAGGTTGTCGCCCGGACCTAGGGAATAAGGGAACAGTCCTGTTGCTCCCAAAAGGGAATCAAGGAAGGGACTCACATAGTCCAGAGGATGATGCACGGCAAATCCGCCGGACAGCCCAGGCACCACCAGCCCCAGATGAGCCTGCAACTTCGACAAAGCCTGCCCCAACAAAAGCGCTGCTGCAAGGGACAGCAGGCTTACCCTTACGACCCCGCCTTTCAAGGCAAACCAGACCGTCTCCACAAGCAGCGGCAGCCAGACAGCCACAAAGGCATACATATCGCTGGACAAGGAAAGGGCCAGCAAAAGAGCAGCCACAAGAAAGTGCCCTCGTCCACTGCCGTAAAAGCACAGGGCACCCCAAATCCCCAGCAGGAAGGTGCCGATGTGCACCGGTACCACGAACACGGAGAGATGGGATGCGGCAGCAAAGGACAGGAATCCGGCCCAGAAAGGGGCAGGTCGTATCTCAGCCCGCAGCAGGAGGTAGAGCCCCGTTCCCAACAACCAGACATGGGCTGCTCCCCCCACAATCAAAGTGTTCATGGGGGACAGATGCAAAAGCCCCCAGACAGCCATGGGAATACGGTCGGTGAAATAGAAACTGGTGGTTGTGAGCACCCAATCTTTCAGTAGGAAATTTCCCTCTGCCATATCCTTGGCCAGGTAATAGGTAGTGGTTGTGTCAGAATTCAAGATGTAGCCGTAGGCTGACAACGCCAAAAGTGCCGGCAGCGACAGAAGAGCCAGCAATACCTCGCCATTCCGCTTTTTTTCGTTCACGGACTGCCTGTCCAGTCTCATATCCGACTCACGCCTTTACGGTAATTTCCAATATCCCAGCTTGCCGTTGGCACTGAAACGCTCCTTCGTCCCCAAAAGCCTGTCCAGTGTCCCTTCCACCTGCCGTAATTCATCTTCCCGGTAAGCCCTGCGGTCAATGTATACGCCGGAAAAGCCGGCTTCTTTCACCGCCGCCATGCGTTCCGGCAGGGGCAGGGCGGCGATCTTTTCCTGCCAGAGACCTGCCTGCCTGCCTGTCATAGCTCCATAGCTCCAACGCAGGGTGGCGGTGTGAAAATAGGGCGCCATGAGATGATAGTCTCGCATTCTCTCAGCAGGTCCCGCTTCGGGGTAAGAGTGATAGGGCAGCTGATAGATCATAGCGCCCTCTCCGGCCTCTGCCTCTATGGAAAGGGCAAAGCTGCGGTCGCTTTCAAAATCAGCTTTTATGGCCTCATAGGGAAAGGCGAAGCCCCTGGGAAACTGGAAGTACAGCCCCAGCCCAAGAAAGGCCAGCAGACAAAACATGCCTCCCGCATAGCGCAGGCGCTGCTCTTTGATCCTGTCCAGCACATACTGGCAAAGAATCAGAAAGAACGCCAAGGACAAGAAGGCTATCAGCACGCTGATGCGGTTCAGTCCCCGGAGCATGGGCGCAGGAGCCCAGAAGACCGCACCCAGAGTGTAGAAGCCCCCGATCATGGCAAGAAGCAAGGCAGAAAGCTCCAGTCTTGCCAGGAAAAAGAGCCTTTTCCCCGACTCGCCCTGCAGCCGCCAGCCCAAGACCATCAGCAGGGACAGCAAAAAGCCCAGAGAGCCGATTTGTCCCAGATAGGAGGTGCGATTCTCGTTTACCAGAGGCGTCGTTTCCTCGTAGCGGGAAATCTTACCCTTCCAGCCTCCCTCTTCGCCCCGGATGTCCGGCAGGAGCATCTGGGTGACCTTGAGTCCGTAAACATCCGCTTCCAAGGCTTCCCGGGCAGAGACCAGATCGGGATTTTTCCCATGCTCCGCACGGTAGAGGGCACAAGGCGCCATGCTCAGGGCACATACTGCCAGAATCACCGCTACGCAGGAGACTGCCGGCAGTGCAGCTTTCAACCTGCCGTTGTCCAGAGCCGCCAGACAGCCTGCCGTC
>CALGGN010000348.1 GCA_937915915.1 uncultured Selenomonas sp.
CGCGATGTCGACGGATCGCATCTATGCGCGCCGCAGTTCTCCCTTTGATGTGCTGGGCGTGCTTTATGAGGATGTGCTGAACGGGAAGCTGGATACGGAATATGGCGTGCTGTTCATGAAGAATATCTGCCACGCACTCAATGGCAACTGGGTGAGGCTGTCTGACGGACAAAAAGCCCGCATCGTTTATATTGACGAGAGCCGCGTGACATCGCTGCCGGTCGTGCAGACCATCAAGGATGAGTTCATTGACCTGAATCGGCGCAAGGATATCAAAGTGGAATCGATTCTCACGGCAAGGGAATTGGAATGAAAAAGAGTGCCGTGCCGGTCAATTCTGACCGGTACGGCGCTCTCGTTTTATTTCTGTGCGATTTTTGTGATTGCGTCCGCAATCTTTTCCAACGGGAACTGCTCCTGCACCGCGCCTTCTTCCCATGCGGCACGAGGCATGCCGTAGACCGTGCTGGTCTTTTCGTCCTGCCCGATGGTGGGCGATCCTGCCTTCCGCATTTCCAGCAATCCGTCGGCACCGTCCCTCCCCATGCCTGTCAGGATGACGCCCATGGCATGATCACGGATATTCGCCGCGACAGATTTGAAGAGAACATCGACGGAGGGGCAGCAGCCGTGCACTCTGGGTCCCGGCTGGCAGGAAATCCGCATGGCGCCAGTCGGCTCGCGCAGAACGCGCATGTGGAGCTGTCCCGGAGCGATGTAGATGGTATTTGGCTCCGGGCGGTCCCCGTCTGCGGCTTCCTTGACATGCAGTATGCAGTCCGCATTCAGCCGGGATGCAAACAGCAGGGAAAAGGTAGGCGGGATATGCTGTGTGATGACGATGGGGGGCATAGGGGGACGCAGCTTGGTGAGGACGACCGTCAGAGCCTCTGTACCGCCCGTGGAGGAGCCGATCGCAATGAGCTTGATACGGCTGTTCGGATGGGGCTGGGGCATGGAAGAAGCCGACGTTTTTTTGACATTGCCTTCGTTTTGGATGAACTTTGCCTTGAGCTGCTCTGATTGCGGATTGGTATGAGGCAGATTTGCGCTGAAATCCGGCGGCGTTTGTTTTCGGGCCGCATTCTTTTCCGCTGTGGTTATGACAGATTTTGCGAGTTTCTTGGAGAATTCTTCCATCCGATAGCGCTCCATGGGCTTGAGGATGTAATCAGCGGCGCCGTCCTGTAAGGCGACAGACTTCCCCATCTCAATGGAGCCGAAGACGATCACCGGAAGGTGTGTACGTTCTGTGAGGTAGGGAAGGTACTTTTTCCCGTTCCGATGCTGATTGAGCATCATGAAATTCACTGCAAGGATATTGGGGCGGAAGCTGAGGAACCGTTGCTCTGCAGCTTCCGGGGAAATCGCAAATTCGATGGCGGCGCCCTGCTGCAGACAGCGCTCCAACTGCTCCTTGAGTTCCTGATGGTAGTAGCTGGTGTTGTCAATGATAAGGAAACGTATGGGTTGCATATTAACCTCCTTCGGAAATAAGTGCGTGGAGTCCTTCGATTTCGTCCGGGGTGATATAAAGCGTGTGCTGGTTCGTGAAGATCACGAAACCCGGCTTGGCGCCCGAAGGCTTTTTCACATAGCGGCATTCCGTATAGTCCACAGGCACCTTGGAAGAACCCTGCGCCTTGCTGAAATGGGCGGCAAGACCCGCAGCGAGCATCAGTGTATCCTCCGACGGCGCCATTCCTTCGCAGCGCAAAATCACATGGGAGCCAGGGATATTCTGCGCATGGAGCCATAAGTCATTATGGGCTGCGGTCTTGAAGGTAAGCCGGTCATTTTGGTAGTTGTTTTTTCCCACAAGGATTTCCATTCCGTCAGGCGCGTGGAACAGGAAGGGGCTGGCAGGCTTGTCCTTGTTCTTTTTGCGGGGTTTTTCATGAAGATATCCCCCGGCAATGAGCTCGTCGTGTATCTCGGCGATTTCAGCCAACGTGGAGGATGAGAGAAGGGAGGCTTCGATGCTTGCGAGATAGTCCACTTCTGCCTCGCATTTTTTTTGCTGTTCGCGCAGCAGTTCCTGCGCACGTTTGAGTTTGTCGTATTTTTTGTAGCATGCCTGCATGTTCTGGACGAGTGTCAGGCGCTGATCCAGCGGAATCGTGATCTGCCCGCCGTCTTCGCTGTAGATATCCGTTACCGTGATCTCTGCGTCTGCATGATCCCGATATTGATACTGATAGGTCATGAGGTTGTCTGCGCGTATGCGCCACTCCTCCGCGTTGTCGGCATCTTCGAGTTCCCGGCGCAGTACGTCGATTTTGTTGGTGGCGCGGTTCAGCTCGTTCTTCACCAGTTTTTTGAAACGGTCCTTATCCGGCAGCACATAGCTTCCGGCAACTTCGTCCGCGCGTTCCAGAAGAGCGGACATGTCCGGGAAATCGAGGGTGGAGGCTGCATCCGTGAGATAGTGCAAGGGAAAGGCCGCCATGGCAAGGAGCTTTTTGTTGGCATCCAGCAGCAGGCAAGGTTTGGATACCCCCGCGCAGGCTGTCTTGAGCTCGGAAAAGGCATCTGCAAGGGACTCATCATCTGCCGTGTCCAACTCGTGCACCGGGATGTTGGCAGGCAGACCTGCCAGAAAGGCGGCTTCCTTCGCGGACACGGGGCCAAAGCCCATGCAGGTGTTGAGGATGGCTTTGGAAAGCTTCTGCTCCGGCTCTGCATGGATCCGCTCCAGAATCTGCCGGCATGGAACCTCAAAGAGGTTGAGTTTGTCCTGTCCGGGGGGCAGTTCGTACGCCTGTCCGGGGAGCACGGTGCGCACACGGCTGTTGTTCGCGCCGATCTTCCGAAGCGCGTCAATAATCTTTTGGTTCTCCACAAGGACGATATTGCTGTATTTCCCAATCAGTTCCACGGCAAGCGTCCGTGTCACGATGCTGCCGCCTGCGGCAATGGTATCGATGTCGATGAGCAGCAGGCGATCCAAGCCGTGCTGCCGGATCTCCGCGATGCGCCCGGTCTCGATGTATTTCCGCAGCACCATGCAGAAGACAGGGGGTTCCGGCGGGTTCTCCAACGGATGGGACAGCAGATGCACGGACGGGTTCTGCGGATGGGCGGAGAGCCGGAGCAGGAAGTTTCGTCCCGGCTGGCGCACGGAAAGGATAATGGAGTATTTGTTCGGTTGCGTGATTTTGTCGATGCGGCCGCCGCACAAGGCATGATTGAGCTCTGTGCAGAGCGGATGCATGGAAAAACCGTCAAGACTCATGAAACTGTTACCTCGTATCAAATCAAAACGCAATGATTTTATGATAACTTCATTATAGCTTGATTTGCGAGGCAAATAAAGAAAATTTTAGGCGGATTGGCGGATTTTTGACGAAAAATTTGTTTTTTGGCGAAAGCAAAGCAGGAATTTATTGCAGACTGTCGAATTATCATCCGTAAAGTGGGATTCGTGGTGCCGGTTTTGATGTGGCACAATTTTAGGCAGGTTCAGGGAAGGATGGATTTTCATGGCGGGATTTCAGTCAATGCGGTTCAAGTTTATCATGCTGATGGTTGGCTCCTCGCTGATTACCATGATCTGTATTGCAGGCATATTCCTGAAGAATATGGCGGATCAGTCGGAGCAGCAAGTGACGAGCTATCGTGAGTCGTTGTTGTCGGATGTGCAGCGCGAGCTGAAGATGGAGACGCAGATTGCGGTCAGCCTGGTGGACGAGATCCACAAACGCCAGCAGGCAGGGCTCATCACGGAGGAACAGGCGAGGATCGAGGCTGCGGCGCTCGTCCGTGATTTGCGGTTTGACGACGGGGCAGGCTATTTCTATGCGGATACCTATGAGGGCGTCAACGTGGTTCTTTTGGGACGTCCCACAGAGGGGAAGTCCCGTATCGATCTGAAAGATCCCACCGGGAAGGCGTTCATCCGGGAGATGATTGAGAACGGGCGCAAGCAGGGCGGCGGCTTTACGGAACTGATGTTTGCGAAGCCGAATGAGACGGAGCCTCTGCCGAAACTCAACTATACGCTTGCCTATGAGCCGTATCAGTGGGTCATCGGTACCGGCATCTGGATCGATTACATTGATGGGCGTGTGGCGGAACAGCAGAAACAGACGGATGAATTTTTCTGGAACAGCGTCATCCATACTGCGATCGTCATTGTGGTCTTGGAAGCTCTGTTGATTGCAGCGGCTGTCTTCTTCGGGAACCAGATGGTGGCGCCGATCATCCGTCTGACGGAGTCCATGGGCATTCTTGCCACGGGCGACTTCCGCGCGAGCTCCGCGCCTCCGACCACGGACCGTATGGATGAGATCGGCGAGATGACGCGCGGCACGCAGAAGGTACAGAAGAACATCAACGACATGATGAAGAAGGTCGTGACTTCTGCGGAGCAGGTGGCTGCGGCTTCTGAGCAGCTGACCGCAAGCACGGATCAGTCCACGGATGTCATCAATCAGGTGGCGAATTCCATCGTGAATGTGGCGGCTTCCTGCAACGAGCAGTTCACTGAGGTGGCGAATGCGACCGAGCAGACGGAGCAGCTTGCCACCAATATGGAGACGTTCACCAACACACTGATGGAGTCCAGCCGCAAGATCCAGAGCACGAATGCCGCGGCGGAGGCGGGTTCCAAGAATGTCATGCATGCGGTGGAGCAGATGAAGCTCATCGAGTCCTCCGTCAGCGAGTCTGCGGATGTCATTGCGGAGCTCGGCGAAGAGTCCGACAAGATCGGCAAGATCGTTGATGCGATTTCCAGCATTGCGGAGCAGACCAATCTGCTGGCGCTGAACGCGGCCATCGAGGCAGCCCGTGCAGGCGAGCATGGACGAGGGTTTGCC
>CALGGN010000349.1 GCA_937915915.1 uncultured Selenomonas sp.
CAGGCCTGCATTTCCTAAACATCATTCCCTATTTCGAGTGGGGAGTTATGGGCCAGTGGCGGTGCATCCCCTTCATCATGCCTGAAGGATGGCCGCATACCACCGATGCCCATACCGTGGAATACTGGGTGACAGGCTACGACAGCAAGCCTAAACGTATGGAGTATACGGGAACGGAGATACCGCTCGACATCGACATCAGCATGATGAGCTACGGACTGCACTTCCTGAACTTCCGTTCGTTCAACGAAGTGGGCGAGGCCGGTCCGTGGAAGGTCATCATGTTCTATCTCAGCAACGGACGCTTCGACCCCGAGGAGATGACCTACGAATATTGGATAGACAGCAACGAACCGCAGACGGGAACTGGCTACTTCCCTGGAGAACTGCCTTTGAAGCTGGATGTGAAGGACTTGTCCGACGGCAAGCACACATTCAATTTCAAGGCAAAGAACTGGTTTGAATCGTATGGCGAGTTGTTCTCCGTTCAGTTTGACAAGAAAGCCATCACCACGGGTGTTGCAGAAACAGAAGCACCCAAGCAGCTCTCCATCCGTGCCACGGACGGAGTATTCATTGTGGAAAGCAATACAGAGCGGGACTTAGCCGTCTACCAAGCTAATGGCGTGCTGGTCAGAAAGGTTCATCTGTCGGAAGGTCAGACCGTCATCAGCAACTTACCAAAGGGCATTTACATGATGGAAGGGCTGAAGCTTGTGCTACGATAGTAACCCTCATAATGATAAAGACATCCCCAAACCATACATTATGGCTTGGGGATGTTTTTATATGACACGCCCTCATGCTGTTTTCATAATTTGTCGCCTGACCAACCGTGACCGATGTCCCAATGGTAGTCGGTTACATATTCAAAATCTTCAGGCAGATTAAATTCATCAATGAGCAATTCGGTCAGTTTATCAGCATCAATCACTTTCTGATTGCCTATCATCCCATGAATCCAATCGCCAACCGTAACGTACAGCGACCCATCTGGCCTAACAAAGACCCTTCCCCTTGGAATCAGGGTGTAATTGGTTTCGTTGAAGAAGATGGAGTCTTTCTGGTTCTTCGCCACAGCTCTGTAGTGCTGCTTCATCCAATAGTCCTTGTGAAGCTTGTGCAACGTATTGATGCCATGCTCATCCTGATACTTGTCGGCATCATCTTTTTGCACGCCGAACAGCGTGTTGTTGACGTAGTCATACCAAAAGATACCCACTTGTGGCTTCCCATTGTCCATAAAACCTCGCATCAGATCAATCATATCTTGATGGGTCGTCTGGTCGGACTTTTTTATATCATTGTTCATTGTCTTGTTATCATTCATTATTCATCATACACAGAATGGCTTGGCTGATGCCTTCAGCATCGATGCCCACGATGTGCTGCAGTTCGGGCACGGTGCCATGCTCGACGAAGCGGTCGGGCAGGCCGAGCCGCAGGACGGAGGGATGGTAGCCGTGGTCGCTCATCCATTCCAGGACGGCGGAGCCGAGGCCTCCGTTGCGAACGCCATCCTCGACGGTGATGATCTTGTCGAAGTGTTGCGCCACCTCTTCGAGGATTGCCTCGTCTAAAGGTTTGAGGAATCGCATGTCGTAGTGAGCGATGCTGATTTCTCGAGGTACGAGATTGCTGTTTTCGCCTTCCACAAGACTATTGGCTTTCCCCGTAGGCGCCGACCTTTGGTTCTCGTACCCTCGTACCCCCGTACCCTCGTACCTCGAAGATAAGATCCCTATTGCCTTCTGCACATTGTTGCCCACCGTGCCGATGCTCAGCACGGCGATGTCGGTGCCGTCGGAGAGTTTGCGCCCCTTGCCTACAGGCAGCTCCTCCATCGGGCAGCGCCAGTCTACCAGAACACCCTTGCCACGCGGATAACGAATGACGAACACCCCTTTGTCGGGCAGTTGGGCAGTGTACATCAGATGGCGCAGCTCGTGTTCGTTCATCGGAGCTGCTATGGTGATGTTCGGCACAGGTCGCAGGGCAGCCATATCGAAGGCCCCGTGATGCGTCGGCCCGTCCTCGCCCACCAGCCCCGCACGATCCAGGCAGAGCGTAACGGGAAGCCGCTGCAGGCATACGTCATGCAGCGTCTGGTCATACGCCCTCTGCGCAAAGGTGGAGTAAAGCGCCACCACGGGACGCATCCCCTCGGCTGCCATCCCTGCTGCCAGAGTCATCGCATGCTCCTCCGCAATTCCCACGTCAAAGCATCTCTTCGGGAATGCCTTTTGGAACGCTTTCAATCCTGTGCCGGATGGCATAGCCGCCGTGATTGCCGTCAAATTCTTATATTTTTCCCCACAGTCCAACAGCGCTTTGCTGAATACATCCGTATAGGTCGCGGGAGCGGATTCCGTCTTCCGTATCACTTCTCCGGTCTCTTCATCAAATTTTCCGATGCCATGGAATTTCTCCGGATACTGCTCTGCCGGCTCGTAACCGCAGCCCTTTTTCGTATGCACATGGAGCAGGATCGGCCCTTTGAGCTCCCTGACGCGCACAAGCACCTCCTGAAGCTGACGCAGGTTATGCCCATCGATCGGCCCGATATACTGAAAGCCGATCTCCTCGAACAATCCCCCCGGCGTCAATGCGGTCTTCACGCCATCCTTGATGCTGTTGGCCGTGCGCAGCACCTTGCCGCCGATTCTGGGGATGCTCTTGATGAGATTTTCCATATCGCGCTTGGCCCGATGGTACTGCGGCGCAATGCGCAGCTCGGAAAGATAGGTGGACATCCCCCCGACATTTTTGTCTATGGACATCTCATTGTCGTTGAGGATGACCAGCAGATCCCGGTGGAGATCCCCTGCATGGTTCAGGGCCTCAAAGGCCTCGCCGCCGGTCAGCGCACCGTCCCCGATGACCGCAATCACCTGATGCGTTTCCTGCTTTAGGTCGCGTGCGACCGCCATGCCCAGAGCAGCCGAGATCGAGGTGCTGGCATGCCCTACGCCAAATGCGTCATAGGCAGACTCCGCCCGCTTCGGGAATCCCGTGATACCGCCTTTTTTCCGAAGCGT
Source organism: uncultured Selenomonas sp. (assembly GCA_937915915.1). GTDB lineage: Bacteria > Bacillota > Negativicutes > Selenomonadales > Selenomonadaceae > UBA9786. Next base: position 3,039 of record CALGGN010000349.1, read on the forward strand.
CGCAAAGCTCTCCCTGCGTCCGGTCAATATCTTATGCGTATAAGCCTGATGCCCTACATCCCAAATCAATTTGTCCATCGGGAAATGGAAGACACGGTACAGCGCCAGGGTCAGCTCGACGGTGCCCAGGCTGGGTGCGAGATGCCCGCCGTTCACGGATACCGTATGGATGATAAGGGCCCGGATCTCCTCTGCCAGCTGCTCCAGTTGCTGCTCGCTCAGCCGCCGGATGCCCTCCGGCAGTTCTATGCGCTCAAGTAGATTCCCCACATTGCTCCCCTTCTTAACTTTTCCTCTTCAAAAGATAGGATACCAGCTCCCGCAGGAACTCTGCCTCCGCCCCGAAGTCCCGCAGGGCATCCATCGCCTCCTGCACGGCAGACGCGGCAAGCTCCTGCGCTCTCTCCAAAGAAGTCAGCGTCACATATGTCGACTTGTGGTTCTTCGCATCGCTTCCGATGGGCTTGCCGATAGCAGCCTCGTCCCCCGTCACGTCCAGGATGTCATCCGTGATCTGGAACGCCAGTCCGAAGGCATCCGCATAGCGCGTAAGCGCCGACAGCTGCGCTTCCGATGCCCCTGCCAGGATGGCTCCCGAGCGGATAGCCGCACGGAACAATGCGCCCGTCTTGCCCAGATGCATCCTGCGCAGCGTGTCCATATCAATCGCGTGATCCTCCGACTCCAGATCGATGGACTGCCCCCCGACCATGCCATTCGATCCTGCCGCAATGCTCATTTCCTTCACGACGGATACCACAGCCTCCGCGGTGACGCCCTTCTGGCGTGTCATCGTCTCAAAGGCAAGCGTCAGCAGGGCATCCCCTGCCAGAATCGCCGTGCCCTCGCCATAGACCTTGTGATTGGTCGGCTTGCCGCGCCGGAAATCATCATTGTCCATGGCCGGCAGATCATCATGAACCAACGAATAATTATGGATCATCTCTATAGCTGCCATAAAAGGTTCGATCACCTTTGACCGGCCGCCAAAGAGCTTGTAGCATTCCTTCATCAGCAGCGGACGCAGTCTTTTACCGCCTGCATTCACCGAATAATTCATTGCGTCAAGAACCTGTTCCTGATAGCCGTCCACATCGGGAAGGTAATCATTTAATATACTTTCGGCATCTTTTTTCCTAAGCTCCAAAGACTCATTAAAATCCATGTTACTCTTCCTCCTTTTCAAGCATGATCATCTGCTTTTCAACCTTATCCACACATTCGTTGCATTTTTGGATAAGCTCCATGCCTTCCTTGTACAATTTAAACGAATCTTCAAGGGAAATGTTCTCATCCTCCAATGCTTCTATCTTTTCATCAAGCATCGCAAATCCGTCTTCAAGTTTAAATGCTTCTTTATCTTTGGCCATCCGTACCACCTGTAATATCCTTTGAAATAATGCTTTCAACACGGGAGCTTACAATACCGTCACTCATGTATATCGAAAGTTCATCGCCTTTTTTGGTCTTTTTTATCGAATTTACCGTACCGCTTGCGTTACTCACATATGAATATCCGCCTGAAAGTCTGGAAAGCGGCGAAAGACCTTCAAGTCTGGTGCAAAGCAGCGAAAGTCGGTGCTTTGATTGCAAAAGCCTGTCATTCATGAC
>CALGGN010000350.1 GCA_937915915.1 uncultured Selenomonas sp.
ATCGACCTCCGTGTGCGCCGCGACCATGTTCCTTATGACCTTTGGGAGCGGCAAGGCTTCCTTCAGACCACGGAGGGAAACGTGGTGCATTATGGCTATATCGAGAAATATATTGAGCAGCTCGGCGAGCGGTTCAACATCCGAGAGATTGCCTTCGACCGTTGGGGAGCGGTGCAGATGGTGCAGAATCTCGAAGGAATGGGATTTACCGTTGTCCCCTTCGGGCAGGGCTTTGCCAGCATGAGTCCTCCCACCAAGGAACTGATGAAACTGGTCTTGGAGAAGAAAATCGCCCACGGCGGGCATCCTGTTTTGCGGTGGAACATGGACAACATCTTCATCCGCACCGACCCTGCCGGAAACATCAAGGCTGACAAAGCAAAAAGCACGGAGAAGATTGATGGGGCGATTGCCCTTATCATGGCTCTTGACCGTGCGATTCGGTGCGAAAATGTGAATGAGGAAAGCGTGTACGAGAGCCGGGGATTGTTGGTGCTATAGTTTGGTAATCACCTCGGAAATAGCGACAAGCGTAGCTGCTCCGCTGATTGCAATCCTACGATTTTCCTTGATTTCACAATGCAGGTACCCGCCCCTCTTTGATGCCTGGTAGGCATCTATCACGGATTTATTCAGTTCCGTTGCCCAGAAATCTGCAATCTGACAATGAGCAGAACCGCAAACAGGGTCTTCTGCAACAAAGAGCTTTGGGGCAAAACTTCTCGAAACGCAATCATACTTCTCGCCACTTGCTGTGGCATTCTGGATGCGTCCTTCGATGCTTTTCAACAGTTCCTGCTTAGGACTCATTGACCGTACCTGCTCCTCCGTTTCAAAGATACAGATCAGATCCAAGCCAAGAACTGCTCTTTTCGGACGGATACCAAACGCCGCCTCCATTTCATCGGTAACGGGAATTTCATGCAAGTCATACATTGGAAAATCCATCTCATAAAGATTGTCTTTGCGCTTGACGGTCAGGATTCCGCTGAGTGTGTTGAACTGAACAATGTCGCTTTTAGGCTCGTAATGATTCAATATGACAAACGCAGATGCAAGAGTGGCATGACCGCAAAGTTCCACCTCTGTTCCCGGTGTAAACCAACGTAGGCGATACCCTTCTTTTTCCTTGACAATAAAAGCAGTTTCAGAGAGATTGTTTTCCATTGCTAAATTCATCATCGATGATTCGGACGGCCAACTGTCCATGATGCAAACTGCGGCCGGATTTCCCGTGAATGGTTTATCCGTAAACGCATCAACTATGTATTGTTTCATGATTGCACCTCACAAAAAGGACGATTGTATACACGATTTATTTCCACACATGGCCTTGCTATTTCTCCGATAGTACGGGAATATGTGACTACCGAAAGGGAAAACACAGCGACAACGAAACGGAGGAAAAGAAAATGACCAAGAAGGAAATCGCCGGGATTATCGAGAGCAAGGCTGCCGAGTACGGATTCGAGATGGCAGAGCACAGGCTTTACTGGGCAACCCGCCAAACCAACAAAAGCTACATCCGCATCGACATCAACGAAAAGGAAAACGAGAGCAAGACCAGCTGGGAAGGCCGCAAGATTTGGATGGACATAAAAGCCACGGGGAGCATTTGCAAGATGGGTGGCAACGACACGCCGGAGGAACTTCTGAAAGCCGCCGATGAGATTGCACGGGGAGCGAAATTCGCCGCCGAGATCAACGGGATGGGGCTTTACTACATCGAAACATTCTAGGCCGGAACCGCAACAAGGGGCGCCGCTCGAAAGGGCGACGCTTTTGCGTGGGTGATTTTATTTATTGGACTTCCAATTCATTCTTGTAATAACGTACGGTGTCTTCAGGGACATCAGCTTCGGCAGGAATATAAACATCAACCCAGATGTCTTCATTTTCAATCTCAGTTACAACACCGAAGGTTCCAGCCGGAATACCATTCTTTGCCACTTTGGTTATGACTTCGTCATCTGGTTTTAACATTATTGATTGGTGATTCGTAGGATTATTCATTTTCTGTGTCCTTTCAGTATTTCAAGGAGCGTGATTTCATGAGTATTTTCAGTTGGCTATTCCGCTCACGGGACAAGCCCGTGGGCAGCTACCACTTCAGCGGCTGGCCGTTCGTGTTCGGCAAGTCTGCCGCCGGAGCGAGGGTCAACGAGTTCACGGCGATGCAGACCACGGCGGTTTACGCCTGCGTCCGCATCTTGGCAGAGTCCATAGCCGGACTTCCGCTCCATGTGTACGAATATCGAGGGAACGGGAAAGAGCGTGTGCCGGGGCATCCGCTCTATTTTCTTCTCCACGATTCGCCCAACCCCGAGATGACCTCCTTCATATTTCGAGAGACGGCCATGATTCACCTGCTGCTGTGGGGAAATTTTTTCGCACAAATCATCCGTGACGGCATGAGGCGCGTGGTGGGGCTGTATCCGCTCCTCCCCAACCGCATGAGCGTTGACCGGGACGAGCATGGGGAACTTGTCTATACCTACACCCCCGTGAACGACAGCAACCCCAAACTCAAGAGCGGACGGTCAATCAAACTGCGGAAGGACGATGTCCTGCACATTCCGGGGCTTGGCTTTGACGGCTTGGTGGGCTACTCGCCCATCGCCATGGCGCGTAACGCCGTGGGCATGACCTTGGCTTGCGAGGAGTACGGCTCGGCTTTCTTCGCCAACGGTGCGCGTCCCGGCGGTGTGTTGAAGCATCCGGGAGTCCTCAAAGACCCGTCCAAGCTACGGGAAAGCTGGCAAGCCGTCTACGGCGGCACAGCCAACACGGGGAAGGTCGTGGTCTTGGAGGAGGGGGTGGACTACCAGCAAATCTCCATCCCGCCGGAGGAGGCGCAGTTTTTGGAAACACGCAAGTTCCAGATTGACGAGATAGCGCGGCTTTACCGTGTGCCTCCCCATATGATTGGCGACCTTGAGAAATCCTCGTTCAACAATATCGAGCAGCAGTCCCTCGAATATGTGAAGTACACCCTCAACCCTTGGGTGGTGCGGTGGGAGCAGTCGCTCCAAAAGGCTCTGCTCCTGCCGTCCGAGCAGAAACGCTACTTCATCAAGTTCAATGTGGACGGTCTGCTCCGTGGGGACTACCAGAGCCGTATGCAGGGCTACGCAACAGGCCGCCAAAACGGATGGCTCTCGGCGAACGACATCCGGGAGATGGAGAACATGAACCCTATCCCGGACGAGGAAGGCGGCAATCTCTATCTCATCAACGGAAACCTTACAAAATTATCCGAGCCGGGACTGTTCGGCAAGAATGGAGGGAACAACAACGATGCGTAAATTTTGGAATTGGGTGCGGGACTCCGACACGGGGGAGCGCACACTTGTCTTGAACGGCACAATCGCCGAGGAGTCGTGGTTCGGCGATGAAGTCACTCCGGCCATCTTCCGGGACGAACTCATGAAATGCGACGGGGACATCACCGTATGGATCAACTCCCCCGGTGGCGATGTGTTTGCGGCGGCGCAAATCTACAATATGCTCATGGACTACAAGGGCAACGTCACCGTCCGCATTGACGGGATTGCCGCCTCTGCCGCCACTATGGTGGCGATGGCGGGAACGACCGTGGAGATGTCTCCCGTGGGAATGTTCGTCATCCACAACCCCAGCACGGCGGTTATCGGCAACACCAAGGAAATGCAAGCCGCCATCCAAATGCTGGACGAGGTGAAGGAAAACATCATAAACGCCTACGAACTCAAGACGAGCCTTCCCCGTCGGCAGCTTTCCGACCTCATGGATGCGGAAAGCTGGATGAACGCCAAGAAAGCCGTGGAACTGGGTTTTGCCGACAAGATTCTCTTTGCCAATGAGGATGAGGAGAAAGCCAATGCTACGGTGGAGGCTATGCTCTTTTCCCGACGGGCGATTACCAACTCGCTCATCGACAAAATCAAGGCGCAGTCGAAACGGTATGTGCAGACCGCGCAGCCGATTGAGCCGGACAACCGTGTATCCGCAGACGCTCTGATGAGCCGTCTTAACCTTATCATTCATTGAGGAGGAATATTTTATGGCAACGATTATGGAACTTCGCACCAAGCGGGCAAATCTCTGGGAGGGAGCCAAGGCTTTCCTCGACAGCCATCGCGGCAACGACGGCAAACTCTCTGCCGAGGACGCTGCCGCCTACGACAAGATGGAGGCCGACGTGGTGGCTCTCGGCAAGGAAATCGAGCGCATGGAGCGTCAAGCCGCCATTGATGCGGAACTGGCGAAACCTACCGCCGAGCCGATTGTCAATGCTCCTACGGCTACCGTGCCGGAAAAGGTAGGCAGGGCAAGCAACGCCTACACCGAGGATTTCGCCAGACACTTGCGCGGCAAGCACCCGATTCACAATGTGCTTTCCGAAGGCTCGGATGCGGACGGCGGCTATCTTGTGCCGGAGGAATTCGAGCGTCAGATTGTCACTACTCTCGACGAGGCCAACATCATCCGCTCCCTTGCCAAGGTCATCACCACCGGGAGCGAACGGAAAATCCCCGTGGCCTCCACTCACTCCGTGGCGCAATGGACGCCGGAGAACGGCTCCTATCAGGAGAGCAATCCCACCTTCGGTCAAAAGCAGATTGATGCCTACAAACTCACCGACCTCATTCGCGTGAGCCAGGAACTGTTGCAGGACTCGGCCTTTGACCTTGAAAACTACATCGCCGGGGAATTCGCCCGCGCTTTCGGCATCGCCGAGGAGCAGGCGTTTTGCGTCGGCACGGGAGATGGTCAGCCCACGGGCATCTTCACCGACAAGGGCGGCAATGTGGGGGTGACGGCTGCCGCCAATAACGCCATCACCGTGGACGAGCTTATTGCGCTTGTCTACGCCCTGAAATCCCCCTATCGCCGGAACGCCAAGTTCCTCATGAACGACGCTACCGTCTCCCTCCTGCGGAAACTCAAGGACGGCAACGGTGCGTATCTCTGGCAGCCTTCCGTGCAGGCGGGTCAGCCCGACCGCCTCTTGGGCTACGAGATTTACACCTCGCCTTATGTGCCGATGGTGGCGGCGGACGCTTTCACCGTGGCTTTCGGCGATTTCAACAACTACTGGATTGCCGACCGCACGGGACGCACCGTCCAGCGGCTCAACGAACTCTATGCCACCAACGGGCAGATTGGCTATGTGGCCACCGAGCGCGTGGACGGCAAGGTTATCCTCTCCGAGGGAATCCAGCTTTTGAAGATGAAGGGGTGACAATATATGGGCGAATACAATGTCAAGAACTACACCGAGCAAGGCGGTGAGGTCACTCATATCGGCGGCAAGCTGGTGTTTGACGAGGGAGCGGAGGTGGAGGGACTTCCATCCACGTTTTCTCCGGCGGAAAACCAAGCCGCCAGTACCGCAACGCAGGTGAGCGGATTGAAGTCGGACTTCAATACCCTGCTGGTGAAACTCAAAAACGCCGGCATCATGGAGCCGGAGGAATGGAACATTTCGGTGAGATTGGCTCCGTCCCTCACGGATGCCGTAGCGGCGGCGAACAATGCCAAGTCCTCTGTGGCTCTTGCCGACAATACTATCACCGTTACCGCCGATGTTGAGGAGTTGGAGGAATCGGAAAGTTCCGCACCGGGGCAGGGGACGCACAAGTGGATTGGACTTGGTATCGGCACGGGGCTGTCCTCGGTGACGCTGGCAAAATACGACGGCTCTCCCCTTACCAACGAGGACGCAACGGAGGCTGTGTCGGTGGGACTGGATCAGCCGGGGGAATTCGTGCTGTATATCCGAGCGGAGGAAGCAGCCGAGACGCCGAAGGTCATCACGCTCAAAGCGGACGGCTACCCGGAAGTGTCCCTGTCCATCGTCGTTGTTGCGCCTGAATAGAAATGTCGGGAAGGAAAACTGTCAAAATGGCGGTTTTCCTTCCCTGTTTTATGGGGGTGGTGCTTATGCTTGTGTCCCTTGCCGAAGCCAAGGAATATTTGAGGATTGATACGGATGCGGAGGATACCACGGTGGAAAGTCTGCTCAATGCGGCGGAGTCCCTGTGCCTTGATGTATCTCGGCTCGATGAGGAAACCTTCGCTGCCGCCGGGGATATTGCCAAGACAGCAGTCCTCTATACCTTGGCGTATTTCTACGAACACCGGGACAAGGCAGACCATAAGGCGCTCACCGTCACGCTCCGCGCCCTGCTCATGGGCATAAGGAAAGAGGGATTCTGATGTACATCAGCTTGAACGAACTGCGGCAACGGGTGACAATCCACCGTCCCGTAACCACGGTGGACGAGGTGGGAAACCTTGTCGAGGGTGGCGAGGAAGAAGTCGCTACCGTCTGGGCGAAGGTGTTTCCTTATGCCGCCAAAATCACCGACGGCTATGCGGAGAAGGTGGACGAGGTGAATTACCGCATCATTATCCGCTACCGGGATGATGTGAAAGTCACCGATATTATCCGCTGGCGCAGCCATCGTTTCGTGCAAACCGCTCCCACATACGATGTCCGCTCCAATCGGCAATATCTCGTGATGGAAGTCAGGGAGTTGATAGAAGATGGCGAAACGGTTTGATTCCGCCGAGACAATCCTCCGAGAGTTGGGAACGGCTGCGGAAAACGCCGCCATTGCCGCTCTTGCCGAGGGTGCGGAGATGGTGATGAAGGAAGCAAAAGAGCGGTGTCCCGTGTATGAAGGGGACGATTACCGAGTGGTCAAAGGTGCGCTCCGGGATTCCATTCACGCCGAAAAGCAAAAAGGCGGCAAGGAATATCGGATTGTTGCGGATGCACAGGCGCAGGACGGGCTTTACTATGGAAAGATTGTGGAGTTCAGTCCGAAAATCAATAAACCTTTTCTTATGTTGCTTGAATGGTTTAAACAAAGATTTTATCACTTGTTCTTGCATCTTAATCACCATTGGTTATTTGCTTGTATAAATCATTATCATGTAAATGCATAAAGTTAAAATTACAATCAGCATTAATACATGTTTCATTGGCTGATTTACTACATTCAATATCAATTAATGTATTCATAAACACTTGTTCATCAATCTTATCTTCAAATAAACTATTAACATCTTGAAATTCAAGTGTATATTGTTTAAACAAACTATTCAAAGCAACACCATTCATTCAGCATCACCACTATCAAAAGGAATAAACATATTGTTGTTAAAATCAAGATTGCTTGGATAATAATTGCCACTTACTTCATCAAGAACATCACTTGATTGTGGCAAACTATTAGTGAATGCAATGGTTTCTTTATCATTCATATGCAAACAATCATTGTACTTCTTCCATTTATCAAAATCAAAATCCATACTACTTAATGAAGTATCAATGCTTGTTCTATCCACAAACAAACCAATCAATCTATTATGCATTCTTTGAAGTGAAATTGTTCTTAGTAATCTTTCACCAGCTCTTGTTCTGATTCCAGATGCTACACCACAAACATTATTCATAATGCACCACCACACAATTCACATCAATTTTCCTTTCATAATATCCAGCTTAGCACCACTTGATCTATCAAAGCATTCATCATGTAACTTCTTAAATTTAGCACCAATGATTTTAGCTGAATCATTAAACATCTTATACATTTCTTTAATAGATTCATCTATATGAATTTCATCAATAAAAGCAACACCACTTTCTTTTTCAACATCAGCAATCACATCTTCATGCTTTGCCACTTCATCAAGAATATCTTCTAAGCTATTAGCAAGACTTGAAACCATCACCAATTTCTTATCCAAATAATCTTCAACATCAGTTAAATTGTAATTAATAAAGAATACATCATATATGGCATCTTCCAAATGAACCAGTTTTGATTCAGCTGATGCAATTAATTGAAAATAACTTGTAAATAAATTAAGTTTATTCAAACAAGTTTCAAATCCATTAGCAACATTATAATAATTCAAAGCAACATCAACAATTGCTGAATACAAATATTGGTTACTATCAATTTTGCCATTCTCACCATTTTCATAAACATTAATCAATTCTAAATTATAACTTATCTTATCAGCTAATTCAGAATCATTAAGATTGCCATTGAAATAATCAATGAACACTTTTTTATATTTATTAGTTATAACACCATCAAATTGTTCTCTACTTAATTTTCTAATGAAATTATTCTTTTCCATTTGCAGTTTATTCAGATTAGTTGCCATATTAATCACCATCAAAACTTTCAATAATTGATTCTATTCTTTCAATCTCAGCTAAATCAACACCAGCATCAACATTATTAATCATACTATCTTCAACAATATCTGATGAAATATTACCACTTTTTAGTTCCATTAATTGTTCTTTGATTTCATCAAGTTGCTTATCTTTTAATCCTTTCAGATAATTTTGTGCTAAATACACCATTGAATTTAATTGTGCATTTTTAATCTTAGCATTGGTTTTATCCCTTATCTTACCATATTTGATTTTGTGATTAATATCTTGCAAATTATCAGATAACATCACTAATACTTCATCTCTTGATAAGATTCTACCATATTCAATATTTTTCTTATTTGCCAAAGCT
>CALGGN010000351.1 GCA_937915915.1 uncultured Selenomonas sp.
TCATCTCGTGTATGTCCCCGTAATGCTTGACGAAGGGCAGCCGCTTGGTGGTCACTCGGATGCAGAACGGCTCCACTTCCGATGCCCACTTTGGCTGTATCCCGGCAAGCAAACCGCCGAGGGGAAATCCCCCCGAACCATCAAAGAGACTGCCCAGCGTCAACGGCCTCCGCTCATCCAAGGCCATCACCCTGTTTCGCCACCATATTGTCGAGAGCCTTGCCGATAAACCACAGGCTGCCATCTACGACGCAGGGCAGAAATACACGGTCACGGAACTTGCACCAGCCCGTTTCCTGCTCCGATGACTCAATGAGTGCCGCCGTATAGAGTGCGGCGATTTCCTTTGCTGCGGGCAGAGCCTCGTTCTTCAACCAAAGGAGCAGAGCCTCCTTCGCGTCGTTCTGCACGAAATCGCCGATATGGTTTTTCAGTTCGTTTGTGATAATGTCCAGTTTCATAAGCCTACCTCCAATTCGTAATCGGTAACGCCACGGGCAATCGCGCGGGCGAAATCATCCTGCCGGGTACGGAGAACCTCCTCGTCCGAGGGATTGTCGATAAAGGCAGTCTCCACCAGCACCGCAACGGCATCGGTATTGGTCAGGACATACAGTCCGCTTTCTCCGGGGACGGCGGGTTTTGCCCCTCGATTGGTCGTGCCGAGAGAATCCACAATCTGCCGCTGAATACACTCGGCGAGCCGCTTGCCGTTCTTGCTGGTGTGGTAATACCAAACCTCCGTGCCGTTGGCCATCTCGTTAAAGGCATTGCAATGTACGGATATAAAAATATCCGCGCCGGAACTATCCGAGGCATTGACAACGGCAGACAGGCTGTCCGATTGGAGTTTGCCCACAACCTCCACTCCGGCGGCAACGAGATATTTCTCCACCAAATCGGCGATATTCTTGGCAACATCGCACTCCCGCAATTTCGTGATACGGTTGCTTGCTCCGGGGTCGGGGTCGCCGTTTGGACTATGTCCGGGGTTCAGAAATACACGCATTACGATTCCTCCTTTGCTACGCTGCTTTTCTCACAAACGAAATAAACGACTCGCAGATAGATAAATCCACGAATCGCTTACACCGATTTATGACATCTTCTTTTATCCATTGGGGTGCGGGAGCGACATCGTTGTATCGCCCATATTCGCCAAACATACAACTTATGCCGACATTTCTGGCTTGAACAGCCTCCTCGAAAGTCAGGTAATAACCCAAATGTATGTCATGCTGGCACACCTTTATTCGAGCGCTGAATTTATTCCTCGCTTTGTAGAAACGTACCCCAGTAACGCCGGAAGTGTTATTTTTCTGCAACGGCTGATTGCACTGGTTTTGCTGATGCGTGCAGACGCGCAGATTGCACAGCCGATTATCCAGCGTATCCAAGTTGATATGGTCGATTTCATATCCCTTAGGGGCATCTATCAAATAGCGATGAAGGTGTTTTCTGTGTCGATCCATCACATAAAGTATTTTCCCCGTCAAATCCTTATAGTTGCGGTAGAAGCTGACACCCTCGATTTTATGCATTTCGGACGCATCGATTTGAAAGACAATACCATCGGGAAGATGCCCATAGGCTATTTTCCCGTCCTCCGAGAAAGTGAAATTTACATTGGACACGGCAATCACCCTTCCTTGCGTCTCTTTTGAGCATCATTGACATTGGCATCCCTAATCGCCATGTCTTCATCGGTTGGGGTATAGACTTCGGAGCAAGCCAGATTCTTACCGTCTCGAATGACGCTTACATTGTCTGTATTTCCTTGATATGCGACAAACCTTCTCACGATAGCAGAGGCATATACCGGGTCAAGTTCCATCAGATATGCCATGCGCTCAAGTTGCTCTGCCGCTATCAGCGTCGAGCCGCTACCGCCAAATAAATCCAAGACGATGCTGTTGACCAGCGAGGAATTTTTCATGGGATATGCGATAAGCGGCAACGGCTTGGTCGTGGGGTGAAGTTTAGACTTGCTCGGTCTGTCGAACTCCCAAACGGTGGTCTGCTTTCTGTCCCCGTAGAACTTGTGTTTCACGGTGTCCTTGAAAGCGTAAATAATAGGCTCATGCCGCATCTGATAATCAAAACGCCCCAGCACGAGGGATTGTTTTACCCAAATGCAAGTAGTCGAATAGTGAAATCCGGCGGCAATGGTGGCATTGTAGAATTTGACTTTCTCGGCATCGGAATGAAAGATGTAAATGGCGGCTCCGTCCGCAAGATTGTCATAAGCATTTTTGAATGCCGAGAGCAGAAACTGATAAAATTCCTCGCCCTTGAGATTGTCGTTCATGATTTTCATGCCCGTGCCGCCCGTATAATTACAAGCATACGGAGGGTCGGTAATGCACACATTGGCTTTATTGCCGTCCATGAGCAAGGTCACGTCATCAGCCTTTGTTGAGTCTCCGCAGAGTAGCCGATGTTTACCCAACAGCCACAAGTCTCCTTTTTTCACGAAAGGTTCTGCCTGCAAGGCGGTTTCTTCGTCAAACTCATCTTCCTCCGGCTCGCCATTGACGGCAAATAAATCAGCCAGTTCCTTCTCATCGAAGCCCGTCAAGCCGATGTCAAAATCCATACCCTGCAAGGCTTCAATCTCGACACGGAGCATATCCTCGTCCCAGCCTGCGTCCATGGCAAAGCGGTTATCGGCGAGTATAAATCCTTTCTTTTGAGCCTCCGTCAGATGGTCAACGAACACGCAGGGAACTTCGGCAATATGCTCTTCCTTTGCCGCCGCAATCCTGCCGTGCCCACACAGCACATTGAATTCCCTGTCGATGATGACCGGGCTGATAAAGCCATATTCCCGAAGCGATGAGCGAAGTTTCGTTATCTGCTCCTTGCTGTGCGTCCGAGCGTTATTGGCGTATGGTATCAACTTATCGATGGGGACAAGCTGCATATCCGTGGTGGTCTTTCCCAAGATGTACACCTCCCAATAAA